>JAICSC010000038.1 GCA_025937085.1 Nocardioides sp. | reverse complement strand
GTTCACGGCCGTGCTCCCAGGATCTCGAGCGCGCGGCGGGTCGCGCCGGCGTTGGACAGGTGCACCTCGGCGCCCGCGCCCGCCAGTGCGGCGACCTGACGGTCGAGCCCCTGTGGGTCGTGTGCGGTGCCGACGACCGTGACCACGACCGACGGCCGGACCCCGTGGATCGCCGGGGCCAGGGACGCCGCCGGGTCCTCCTCGGCTCCGTGGCCGAGCACGACATCCATCAGGATCACCCCGGTCGCGTCGTCCGCGGCGACCTGGGCGAGCCGTTCGAGACGCAGGGTCGGGTCGATCATCGGATGGGCACGGCCCGTCGTGTACTCGTCCTCCCCGAGGTCGACCAGCTCGAACTGTCCGGGATCCACACCGGCCGCGGTCACGATCACCTCCGCCTCCTGCTTCATCGTGCCGCCGACGAACAGCCCGTGCAGTCGGGTCCCGGTGGCTGGCCGGGTCTCTCCGACGACGGGCCAGACCGGGACGTCGCGGCCGAGGGTCCTCAGCAGGTCCTCGGTCGCCGCGGTGAGGTCCGGGCGGCCGGCGCCGAGGAGCGCGAGTCGGACCGGCGTCGCGAGCGATCCGGTGTACGTCGTCAGGTCGCGCGCGACGTCGTCCGCCGGTGGCTTGGAGATCAGGACGGCGAGCTCGACGGACGGGTCGCGGTCGAGCCTGGCCAGGGCCGTTCGCGTCGCGAGCCCGCCGACCTCGGCGGACAGGTCGCGTCCGCCGACGCCGTACGCCGTCGTGACGCCGACCCCGGCATGCTCGAGGAGCGCCAGGACCTGCTGGCACCCGGTGCCCGAGGCGGCCACGATGCCGACCGGGCCGGGGGAGACGACGTTGGCGAAGCCCAGCCCGAGCCCGTGGACGATCGCGGTTCCGCAGTCGGGACCCATCACGAGCAGGTCGCGGGAGGCGGCGTACCGCTTGAGGGCGACCTCCTGGTCGAGCGGCACGTTGTCGCTGAAGACCATCACGTCGGAGCCGGCCTCGAGGGCATCCATCGCCTCGACCGCGGCGCTCGCACCGGGCACCGAGACCAGCACCAGGGACCCGGGCTCGCGCCGGAGCCCGGTCGACGTGGTACGCGGAGGCGCCTCCTCGGCGGGCCCGCCGACCTGGCGTCGGCTCTCGGCCAGGGCCCGGTCGACCTCGGCGCGGACCGCCTCGAGCTCGGCGCTGTCGTCCAGCCTGATCGCGACGACGAGGTGGTTGACGGTCACGTCGCCGGGCACCGCGAAGCCCATGCGCTCGAGCACCTCGACGTTCAGCGGCGTGGCCATCGCGACCTGCGCCGACTCGACGCCCGGCAGCTGCTGCACCTGGCGGCTGACCTGCAGCAGCGTGACCGAGTCGGCGTACGTGCCGGAGCGCAGCTCGACGTGGTCGCTCGTATGGGGCTCGGTCATGCAGCGGCCTGCCGGGAGAGTGACGCGACCGCGCTGTCGATGCCGTGGGCCAGACCGTGGCCCGAGCTGTGTCCGAGCGCGGCGAGTGCGAGTCGCGCGGCCGCGGCGTCAGGGGTGCCGAGCGCTCGCAGGTAGTCGGCGGCGAGGTCGGCCACCTCGCCCTCCAGGGCACACTCGAGGAGCGTCGCGGACAGGGTCGTCGTGCGCGGCAGCGCCCGGCGTACGGCGTCGTCGACGGCCGGCGTCGCCACGCCCGCCGCCCGGTGGGCGGCGAGCCAGCCGCAGAGCACGTCGTCCCCGAACGGGGTGAGCCCGTCACCGCGGCCGACCAGGGCGTCGACGGCCGCGGCGTCGATGCGCGCGGGAAGAGAGGCGACGAGCCCGGCGCCGGGGGACCGGGGGGTTCCCTGAACGGCAGCCGGGCTCGTCTTGGGCATCCGTGCCGCATCGATGCGTGGCGCGCGAACATCCACGAGCCGACCGGCCACCAGGACGCGTCCGCCCAGGTGTAGGAGCCCGGCTTCAACATAAGCCGTCGAGACGTCCGCTGACGACAACACGAACGGAAGTGTCGGCAGATTGGTGCGCAGCGCGTGCGGGAGCCCCGGCGCGCCGGCCGCGGAGACCCCGATCGCATGTCCGGCGAGGTCGAGATGGACGGTGTCGGCACCGGCGTGGAGCACCCGGACCGGTCCGTCCGGGGCGGCCCGGATCAGGGCCGCGACCCGTGCCGGGGCGGCCACCGGGATCGGCTCGCCGGCGTCGTGCTGGGGGGTCACGAGGCCACCGTAGCGGGCGGAGGGATCCCGCTCCGGGTCGCCTCGATGACCGCGGTGATCGGCGCTCCTCCGACCAAATCCGGCCGGAAGGGTGTGTGATGTGCCTCACCAACCGGGGTGCTCGGTCCCCCCGAACCGTGTGAGTTCCGCGCATCGAGGAGGATCTGATGTCGACGATGTTCACCTGGCGGGAGGTGGTCCCGGCTCCCGGCGAGCCGGTGGCACCGGACGAACGCCTTCCCTGGGGCAGGACGGTCGGGCTCGGTGCCCAGCACGTCGTCGCCATGTTCGGCGCGACGTTCGTCTTCCCTCTCGTGATGGGCCTGGACCCCAACCTGGCCATCATGTTCTCGGGCATCTGCACCATCCTGTTCCTGCTCGTCACCACCAACCGGGTGCCGAGCTACCTCGGGACCAGTGCGTCGTTCGTGGCCAGCGTCGCCGCGATCCGCACCCACTCCAACGGTGACTCCGCCCACGTGACCGGGGCGATCCTCGTGGCCGGTCTAGTGCTCGGCGTGGTGGGCGTCCTCGTCCACTTCGGGGGCTCCGGCATCATCCACGCGGTGCTGCCGCCGGCCGTCACCGGAGCCGTGGTCATGCTGATCGGCTTCAACCTCGCCCCTGTCGTCGCGGGCATCTACTGGCCGCAGGACCAGTGGGTGGCCCTGCTGACCGCCACCTTCATGGTCTGTGCCGCCGTGCTCCTGCCGGGGTTCTGGTCGCGGATCG
This sequence comes from Nocardioides sp., assembly GCA_025937085.1. GTDB lineage: Bacteria > Actinomycetota > Actinomycetes > Propionibacteriales > Nocardioidaceae > Nocardioides. Next base: position 14,456 of record JAICSC010000038.1, on the reverse strand, counting down.
CGGTCTTCCTGGCCCTGATCTTCGGCTACCTGATCTCGTGGCTCGCCGACGTCATGTTCGGGACGATCCACTCGATCACCGGAAGCAGCAACGGCAAGGAGCTCGACCACGACCGAGTCTCCTGGGTGGGGGTCCACGCGGCGGACTGGATCGGACTCCCGAGCGGGAAGCTCAGCGACGGCGTCTCGGTCGTGCACAGCCCGAGCTTCTCGCTGACGTTCATCCTGCTGGTTCTGCCCGGCGTGATCGCCCTGATCGCGGAGAACACCGGCCACGTCAAGGCCGTGGCCGAGATGACCAAGACCGACCTCGATCCCTACATGGGCCGCGCCATCGCCGCCGACGGTTTCGCCACGGCTCTGTCCAGTGCGTTCGGCGGCTCGCCGACGACGACGTACGCCGAGAACATCGGGGTCATGGGGGCCACCAAGGTCTACTCGACCGCGGCGTACTACGTGGCCGCGATCGTGGCGATCCTGCTCGGCCTGTGTCCCAAGTTCGGGGCAGTGGTCAGTGCGACCCCGGGTGGGGTGCTGGGCGGGATCACGGTGATCCTGTACGGCATGATCGGTCTGGTGGGAGCCAAGATCTGGGTCGAGAACGGCGTGGACTTCGGCAACCCGGTGAACATGGTCGGCCTCGCGGCCGGCCTGATCGCCGGCATCGGCGGTGTCTCGCTCACGTTCGGAAAGAACTTCGAGCTGAGCGGCATCGCTCTCGGCACGATCCTGGTGATCGTCTACTACCACCTGGTCAACGGTCGCGCGGGTCGTGGCAGCGGGCGAGTCACGCAAGCGCTCTCACATCCGGACGCCCCCACGGGGCAGAACACCTCGCATCGCTCGGAGAGCATGCAGGAGTGATGTGAAGCCTGCACCTTTCGCCTACGTCCGTCCGCAGGGCCTCCAGCACGCGCTGGAGGCCCTTGCGGCCGATCCGGGAGCGAAGGTGCTGGCCGGCGGGCAGAGCCTGGTGCCGCTGCTGTCGATGCGACTGGCCGCGCCGAGCACGCTGGTCGACATCAACGCGCTGCCCGACCTCGACGGGATCCGGGTCGACGACACCGGGATCCACGTCGGCGCACTGGCCCGGCACGCGGACGTGCTCGCGTCCGCCGACGTACGTCGGGTTCAGCCGCTGGTGACGCTGGCGCTGTCGCACGTCGCGCACGCGACGATCCGCAACCGCGGCACCACGGTGGGCTCGATCGTCCACGCCGACGCCGCGGCGGAGATGCCGATGGTGCTGGCGCTCCTCGGCGGCTCGGTGACCGTGGCGTCGACGTCGGGCACCCGCACCATTCCAGCCTCCGGGCTGTTCGCCGGTCCGCTGGAGTCGACGCTGCGACATGACGAGATCGCCCTCGAGGCGTTCTTCCCGGGCCTGGGGGCCGGGGAGGGCGTGGGGTTCGAGGAGGTGGCGAGGAGGCACGGCGACTACGCCCTCGTCGGGGCCGGTGCCGTCGTCCGCGTCGAGGGGGAGGCGGTCGTCGCGGCCGAGGTCGGCTTCCTGTCGGCCTCCGACGTCCCGGTGGTCGTCGACGTCACGGACCCCCTCGGCGGCGTGGTCTCGACCAGCTCGACCGACCGGGCCGGCGAGCTCGCCCTCCAGCACCTCGACCCCGCCGAAGACCTGCACGCGACCGCGGCGTACCGCCGTCAGCTGGTCCGCGTCCTCACCACCCGGGTGCTTGGCGCGGCGTACGACGACGCGCTGGGTCGCGCCCGAGGTGAGGCATGAGCGAGGAGCTGGTCGACATCCGACTCACCGTCAACGACGTCGTCCACGCGTTGCGGGTGCCAGCGCGGCGGCTGCTCTCCGACGCCTTGCGCCACGATCTCGGACTCACCGGCACCCACGTCGGCTGCGAGCACGGCGTATGCGGTGCGTGCACCGTGCTGGTCGACGGCCGACCGATGCGGTCGTGCCTGATGTTCGCCGTCTCCGCGGTCGACACCGAGATCACCACGGTCGAGGGCCTGGCCGAGGACGACGGCTCGCCGGAGGGCCGGCTGGGGCCGGTCCAGCAGGCGTTCGTCGAGTGCCACGGGCTGCAGTGCGGGTTCTGCACCCCCGGGTTCCTGACCACGATCACCGCCGGGCTCAAGCACAACCCCGAGCCGACCGAGGACGAGGCGCGGGAGATGATCGCGGGCAACCTGTGCCGCTGCACCGGCTACGCCAACATCGTGAGGTCCGTGCTGCGCGCGGCCGAGATCGCGAGCGAGCGTCCGTGACCACCAAGCTGTTCGGAGAACGGGTCCCGCGGGTCGAGGACCAGCGCTTCCTGCGCGGGAAGGGCCGGTACGTCGACGACGTGCTGGTCGGCCCCGGTGCCGGGGGAGTGCTGCACGCCGCCGTGCTCCGCTCGCCCCACGCCCACGCGCGGATCGTCGACATCGACGTCTCCGACGTGCTCGACATCGACGGGGTCCACCTGGTCTGGACCCACGACGACCTGTCAGGCGCGATGGCCGAGCCGTTGCCGCTGCTCATCCCGCACCCCCAGCTCACCCACGGCCGCACCCAGTACGCACTGGCCAAGGACGAGGTCAACTACGTCGGCGAGGCGATCGCGTTCGTGGTCGCCGACGACCGGTACCTCGCCGAGGACGCCGTCGGCCGGATCAAGGTCTCCTACGAGTTCCTGCCCCCGGTGGTCGGGCTCGACGGCGCGCGTGGGGCCGAGCACCTCGTCCACGAGGACGTACCCGGCAACGTCGCGGCCAGGCTCGAGCAGGAGAACGGCGACGCCCGGGCGGCGATCGCTTCGGCGCCGCACACGCTCAGCCTCGACCTCACCGTCGAGCGCAGCGCCTCGACGCCGCTGGAGGGCCGCGGCACGGTGGCCCGCTGGGACCCGGACACCGGCCGGATGACGGTCTGGACCTCGACCCAGACCTCGACCGGGGTGCGTGCCGCCATCGCGGCCAAGCTCGGGATGGACCTCGGACAGGTCGACGTCGTCACCCCCGATGTCGGGGGCGGGTTCGGCGTGAAGATCAACCACCCCTGGCCCGAGGAGCTGCTCGTCCCGCTCGCCGCCCGCACCCTCGGCCGGGTCGTGAAGTTCACCGAGGACCGGCGCGAGCACTTCATCTCCGCCGCGCACGAGCGCGGCCAGCAGCACCAGGTCGAGGTCGGGTACGACGACGACGGGCGGATCCTCGGGCTCGACGTGCGGTTCTGGCACGACAACGGCGCCTACACGCCGTACGGGCTGATCGTGCCGATCATCACCTCGACCCAGCTGCTCGGGCCGTACAAGCCGGGGGCCTACCGGGTGGTCTTCGAGAGCCTCTACACGAACACGGTGATGGTCACGCCGTACCGTGGCGCCGGCCGGCCGCAGGGCTGCTACGTGATGGAGCGGACGATGGACGCGATCGCGGCCGCGCTCGGCAAGGACCGCACCGAGGTCCGATCGGCGAACTTCATCCAGCCCGACGAGTTCCCCTACGACCACGGGCTGATCTTCCAGGACGGTCGCGAGCTGGAGTACGACTCGGGCGACTACCCGGCGTCGCTGGACAAGCTCAAGGCGCTGGTCGGTTGGGACGAGTTCCCGGCGTTCCGGGAGGAGATGGCCCGCGAGCGCCGACGGGTCGGCATCGGTCTGGCCTGCTACGTCGAGGGCACCGGCGTCGGCCCCTACGAGGGCGCCCACGTCCACATCGAGACGTCGGGCAAGGTCAAGGTCGCCACCGGGCTCACCACCCAGGGTCAGGGGCACGCGACCGTGTTCGCGCAGATCGTCGCCGACGCCCTCGGGGTCGGGTTCGAGAACGTCGAGGTCGTGACGGGTGACACCCGTCGGATGCCGTACGCCGTGGGCACCTTCGCGTCGCGGGCCGCGGTGATGAGCGGGTCCGCCATACACCTGGCCGCACTGCGGACGCGGGAGAAGGTCCTCCGGATCGCCGCGGACGCGTTGGAGGCGTCCGAGGACGACCTCGAGATCGTGGACGGCGTGGTGTCGGTCAAGGGCACCCCTGACGGCACCGCCTCCATCGACCTGGGGACGGTCGCGGTGCTGTCGAACCCGCTGCGCTACGCCTTCGACGAGGCGTCCAAGGCGGCGACCCAGTTCACCGTCGGCGACCCGGGCAAGCCGCCGGTCGCCGAGGACGACGAACCGGGGCTCGAGGGGCGCGACTTCTACAGCCCCGAGCGGTCGACGTTCGCCAGCGGCATGCACGCCGTCATCGTCGAGACCGACCCGGACACCGCCGAGATCAAGATCCTGAAGTACGCCGTCGTCCACGACTGCGGCCGGCTGATCAACCCGATGATCGTCGAGGGCCAGATCCAGGGTGGTGTCGCGCAGGGCGTCGGCGGCGCGCTCTACGAACGGATGGCGTACGACGAGTCCGGGCAGCTGGTCAACGCGTCGTTCATGGACTTCCTGATGCCCTACGTCACCGAGGTGCCCGCGCACATCGACATCGACCACCTCGAGACGCCGTCCCCCCTGAACCCGCTCGGGATCAAGGGCGCCGGTGAGGCGGGGGTGATCCCCTCGGCCGCGGTCTTCGCGTCCGCGATCGAGGACGCGGAGGCGCCGTACCATCCGGGCCTGGGGATCACGGCGATGCCGATCTCGCCGTCGGAGCTGTTCGAGCTGCGGCAAGCCCATCCGCCGGTCGAGCCTGTCGAGACCAAGGAGTCCTCATGAAGATCGTGGGCCACGACGTCGTCCCCTTCCCGGTCGAGAAGGTATGGGACGCGCTGCTCGACCCGGCGGTGCTGGTCCGCACCATCCCGGGGTGCGAGCGACTGGAGACCACCGGGGAGAACACCTACGCGATGACCGTCACCGCCGGGGTCGCGGCGATCCGCGGCACGTACGACGGCACCTGCTCGCTCTCGGACCTGAAGGAGCACGAGTCGTTGGTGATGCGCCTGCAGGGCGCGGGCGCGCCCGGGACCATCGACACCACCGTGCAGGTCTCCTTCGAGGAGCCCTCGCCCGGCGAGACCCGGATCTCCTACGACGCCGACGCGGTCGTGGGCGGGATGGTCGGCGGGGTCGGCCAGCGGATGCTGGGCTCGGTCTCCAAGCGGATGGCGGGGGAGTTCTTCGGCAACGTCGCTGCCGCGATCGGTGGCGCACCGGTCGCTACCGCGGCGGCGCCGTCCGCGCAGCCCGCCATGGCCGGAGGTGAGGTGGGCCAGGTCTTCACCGCCCCGCCCCGCCCGGCCCCGTCGCAACAGGACTTCCTCAAGGGCATCGCCGTCGGCGCCGGGCTCGTGCTCCTCGGCGTGGTGGCCGGTGGCATCTTCGGCCGGCGGCGGCGGTGAGGGTGATGCAGGGATCGCCGGTCGACCGGCGATCCCGTCGCTTGTCAGGCGTTGCAACCCCTACTAAGCGACAGGACCGCGGGTGCGCTGGGACAGGTGTGATTGATGGGTGAGCTGACCGTCGACTCCACGGCCCGTGAGATGGCGGCCGCGATCACGGCCAAGGAGATCTCCGCCCGCGAGCTGCTCGACCTCCATCTCGCCCGGATCGCCGAGCTCAACCCGCAGCTGAACGCGATCGTGTCCCTGGACGAGGAGCGCGCTCGCGAGGGGGCCGCCGAGGCCGACGCAGCCACGGTCCGCGGCGACGCACCCGGTCCGCTGCACGGCCTGCCGTTCGCCTTCAAGGACACCCACGACGTCGCGGGCTGGCGCACGACGTACGGCTCACCGCTGTACGCCGACCACGTTCCCGACGTCGACGAGCTGGTGGTCGAGCGGATCCGGGGGGCGGGCGCGGTGACCATCGGCAGGACGAACGTGCCCGAGTTCGCGACCGGGTCACACACCTTCAACACCGTCTTCGGCACGACCCTCAACCCGGTCGATCCCACCCGGTCGGCCGGCGGCTCGAGCGGGGGAGCGGCGTGCGCACTGCGCGCCGGGATGGTGCCCCTGGCCGACGGCTCCGACATGGGTGGCTCGCTGCGCAACCCGGCGTCGTTCTGCGGCGTCGTCGGCTTGCGTCCGTCGCTCGGGCGAGTTCCCTCGTGGCCCGCCGCGAACTACTGGGAGACGTTGTCCGTGAGCGGCCCGCTCGCGCGCACGGTCGACGACCTGGCTCTGCTGCTGTCGGTGATCGCCGGGCCCGACGACCGCGTCCCGACCGCCCTCGGAGACCCCGGGTCGGGTTTCGCCGCGCCGCCCGAGGTCCCGCTCGCCGGGTTGCGAGTGGCGCTGAGCCCCGACCTCGGCGGGCTGCTCGAGGTGGACGCCGAGGTACGCCGCGTGCTCGAGCGCGCGGGCGTCGCGCTCGCCGACGCCGGAGCCCGAGTCGAGCCGGCGTACCCCGACCTGGCCGAGGCCGAGGACACGTTCCGCACGTTGCGCGCCTGGCTGTTCCAAGCGGCGTTCGGCGGGCTGCTCGCCGAGCACCCGGACGCGTTCAAGCCGTCCCTGGCCGACAACATCCGGGCCGGCGAGGGACTCACCGGTGCGGACGTCGCCCGCGCCTACGAGCGGCGGACCGCCCTGTCCGATCGGATGCGCCTCTTCTTCACGTCGTACGACGTGCTGGTCCTGCCGACCTCGCAGGTGCCGCCCTTCCCCGCCGACCAGGAGTACCCGCACGACATCAACGGCCGCGAGATGGCGACGTACCTGGACTGGATGCGCTCGGCGTACCTGATCACGGCGACCGGCTGCCCGGCCATCTCGGTGCCGGCCGGGCAGACCGCCGACGGGCTGCCGATCGGCGTGCAGATCGTGGCGCCGTTCGGGGCGGACGCGCGGCTGCTCGGCGTGGCCCGCGCGTTCGAGCGGCTGGGCACGGCCGGCTGACCCGACGTCCCGCAGGACTAGCCTGGGAGCGTCATCCGTGCCGATCGGGAGGTTCCGTCGATGCCTCGTCGTCCTGCTCTCACCGCCTTCACCGCCGCCGCCGGAAGCCTCCTGGCCTGCGCCGCCCTGGCCGTGGCTCCGGCCACCGCCCAGCCGGGCTCCCGGCTCCCGATCGGCGCCGGGCAGTGCCCGCCGGACGCGGTGGCCCTCGGCTACAGCGACGGACTCGACAAGGCCGTCATCGACGGCGTGACCGTCGGAGGTCTGTCCGACATCGCCTGGGACGCCCGGCGGCATGCCTATGCGTCCACCGTCGACAACCACGGCACCGATCCGTCACGGATCTGGTTCTGGAGAGACCCGGAGCACGCCCACGTCGTCGGGGGGCCGCTCGTTCTCACCGAGCCCGACGGCACGCCGTACACCGGCGCCACCGCGGACAACGAGGGGCTGGCGATCCTGCCGAACGGCCGCTACCTGGTGAGCTCCGAGACCGAGCCGTCGATCCGGATCTTCGGTCGTGGGGGCCGCCAGCGCGATGAGCTCCCGGTGCCGGCACGCTTCCGCGTCGCGCCCGCGGGCGAGGCGACTGCCAACGCCACCCTCGAGGGGCTCACGGTGACTCCGAACGGCCGGCGCATCGTGGCCTCGATGGAAGGCACCCTCAGCGAGGACGTGGGAACGGACGGCACCGACACCTACCGCCGCTTCCTGGTCTATGACCGGTCGCGCTCGGGCTGGGTGCTCCGTGAGCAGGTCGGCTACCAGGTGGAGCCGGGGAACCGGATCGCCGACGTGCAGGCCTACGGCCGGGACGGACTGCTGGTGCTCGAGGCCGCGTACGACGCCGCGACGGGCAAGACGATCCAGCTGTACGCCGTGCACACCGCCGGCGCCGCGGACGTGACGGAGGTGCCCGACCTGGCCGACGCAGGAACCGCGGACGTCATGCCCAAGAGCCTGGTCGCCGATGTCACGGCCTGTCCCTCGATGGGTGCGCCCGCCAAGGAGGCGCAGACGAACCCGCTGATGGACAACTTCGAAGGGCTGACGATCGGGCCGGCCGGCTCCCACCACCGGCGCGGCGGGCACCCGGTGTCGCGGGTGACCCTGATCAGCGACGACAACTTCGGCGCGAACCAGACCACGCGGGTGCTGAGCCTGGCCGCGCTCCTGCCCTGACCGGGTGAGCGTCTCTCCACAGGCTGAACCGTCGCGCTGTGGAGATCAGGGGGAGAAGTTGTGGACGAGGCGCGCGCCGCTGTGGAGGACGCGCCGGAACCCGCGGTATGTCAAAGAAATGTCGGCGAAGCTCTTGTGGTGCCGGGGTCCCGAGCCGTAGAACTTCTCCCACGCGCTCCCTCCGGGGAGAGCGGGATCGGTCGGAAACGAAGATCCGGACAGCGCCTCGACGGCTTGCCGACGAGGGGTTGCGGTGGCCAGGTGACGGGGTCACCGGGGTCGGAGGAGTCGACTGGATCGACCGGGAGCGTCACCAGTACCGGTCACCAGGTGATCCGCTCGACCACGGACTTGTTCCGGGGCGCGACGGCTCACCGCCCGAAGGGCCCTTGTCGCTCATACCGACGAGGGCCCTTCACCTTTCTTCGCCGCCGAAGTGGGACTTCTCCGCCGCCGAGGTGGGACTTCTCCGGCCGCCGCGGGTCTCGTCGTCATCAACAGCACGGCGCGTGAACTGTGGAGGACGGACCCGAAACTGTGGACGAGACAGGCCACGGTGTGGACGACACGCCGGAACTCGAAGTATGTCCGAGAAATTCGGCGAAACCCCTTGTGGCGCTGGGGTTCTGGGCCGTAGAACTTCTCCCACGCACTCCTTCGGGAGGGCGGGATCGGTCGGAGACGAAGATCTGTACAGCACCTCGGCGGCTTGCCGACGGGGGGTTGCGGTGGTCAGGTGACGGGGCCACCGGGGTCGGAGCAGCCGGCTGGATCGACCGGGAACGTCACCGGTACCGGTCACCAGGTGAACCGCCGGACCCCGGCCTCGTGCCGAGGCCCGACGGAACACCAGCCGAAGGGCCCTTGTCGCTCATACCGACAGGGGCCCTTCTTTTTGAGCGCGCGCACGGCGGAGCCGGGCGCGATCAGCGAGACCTCATCGGCGATAACAGGTCGCATCACCCCGCACCCACGGATCATGCTGTGCGTCGCACCCGCGACGACGAGGAGAGCGCATGACCGAGGCCCACGACGGCTCGCAGACCACCGACCCTGCAGACACCGAGCGGGCGACCCTGCTCGCGGCGTACGACGCCCAGCTGCGCGGGGTCGCCGAGGTGCAGGGATCGGTGAGCTGGGACCAGTCCGGCCCGTTGTGGCGGGCATTGTCCGGACGCGGTGGGTTCGTCAGCTACGAATCGCTCGAGAGCGCCGGCAGCCTCGAGGCCGTCGACTCCCTGATCGGCGAGACGGTGGCCTTCTACGCCGGCCACCCGGACGTCGAGGAGTTCGAGTGGAAGACCCGCGGCCACGACTGGCCGCCCGAGCTGGACAGACTGTTGCGCGCCCACGCTCTCGAGCGCGGCGAGGTGGAGACGGTGATGGTCGGCGAGGCCACGCACCTCGTCGTCGACGTCGAGCTGCCCGAGGGCGTGTCGGTACGCCGGGTGGATCAGCTCCGCGACCGCGCGGCGCTGGTGAGCGAGGCCAGCGAGGTCGCGAAGCGCATCTTCGGCGAGGGTCCCTCGGGCGAGGAGATGCTCGACCGACTGGACCGGATGCAGGGCCGCGAGCAGTTCTGGGTCGCCGAGGCCAAGACCGACGACGGCAGCCGGGTGGTCTGCTCCGGCCGGCTCGCCCTCGTCGCGGGCACCGAGTTCGCCGGCATCTGGGGCGGCTCGACGCTGCCGGAGTGGCGGGGCAAGGGCATCTACCGCGCCCTCACCGCCGCCCGAGCGCGCGCCGCCCTGGCCGAGGGCGTGCGCTACATCCACAGCGACTGCACGGTGATGTCGCGGCCGATCCTGGAGCGGTCCGGTCTGGTCGCGGTGACCACGTCGACGCCGTACCTCTGGCGACGCTGACCCCACGCTGGCACCCGGCCCCGGCCGGGGGTGCGGCAAGATGGGCGCGTGCTCTACGGCGTCCTCCATCGGATCGTCCCGCCGCTGCTCCGCGCGATCTGGCGTCCGCACGTCATCGGCCTCGAGCACGTGCCGCGCACCGGCCCGCTGATCCTGGCCAGCAACCACCGCAGCTTCATCGACAGCGTCCTGATCCCCGCGGTGACTCCCCGACTGGTCAACTTCCTGGCGAAGTCCGACTACTTCGAGGGCCGTGGACTGAAGGGCCGACTGGTCAAGGAGTGGTTCGTGACGTTCGGCGCGATGCCGGTCGACCGCGACGACTCGCGCGCGGCCATCGCCAGCCTCGACACCGCCCTCGGCGTGTTGGCGGGCGGCGGCGCCTTCGGGATCTATCCCGAGGGCACCCGGTCGCGTGACGGGCGCCTGTACCGCGGTCGCACCGGCGTCGCGCAGCTCGCCCTGACCTCCGGCGCCCCGATCGTGCCGGTCGGCCTGATCGACACCGAGCGGCTGCAGCCCGTCGGTTCCAACCGCCCGCGCCTGGTCCGGGTCACGGTGCGGTTCGGCGAGCCGATCGACGTCCGCGGCCGGTACGACGGCGTACCTCCCGGACGTGCCCGGCGCGAGATCACCGACCACGTGATGTCCGAGATCCAGAAGCTCACCGGCCAGGAGCAGGCCGGCGTCTACAACGACCGCGCCCCGGACGCCTGATCGAACGCTCGGTCGCCCACGCGCCAGGCCATCACCGGAGGGCCCACGCGCGCACGACGATCCTCCGCACGGCAGAGAGCGCCAGAGGACGGGCTGCTTGAATCAGAGCATGGAAGCGGGTCAGGCGCGCCGGATCAGGGTGGGGATCGACACCGGCGGGACGTTCACCGACGTGGTCGCGCTGGACGAGGACTCCGGGCAGCTGGTCACGACCAAGACCCCCTCCACCCCGGCGAACCCCGCCGATGGGTTCCTGGCCGGCATCGAGAAGGTCCTGGATCTGCTCGCCGGTGCGGGCGGCGACGACATCTCGGCGGTCAGCCACGGCACCACCGTCGCCACCAACCAGCTCCTCGAGGGCAAGGTGGACCGGCTCGGGTTCGTGACCACCGAGGGGTACGACGCGATGCTCGAGATCGCTCGGCAGTCCGTGCCCGACGGGTACGGCAACTCCTACTTCTGGGTGAAGCCGCCGCGGATCGTGCCGCGCGACCTGGTGCGCTCGGTCGGCGGCCGGCTCGACTTCACCGGCGCGGAGGTGCGCCCGTTCGACGAGCAGGGCGCCCGGACCGTCGCACGCTGGTTCCGCGACCGCGGCATCGACACGCTCGGGGTCTGCTTCCTGCACGCCTACGCCAACCCCGGGCACGAGGAGCGGATGCGGGAGATCCTGGCCGAGGAGCACCCCTCGGCCGTGGTCAGCACCAGCAGCGAGGTGCTCCGGGAGTACCGCGAGTACGAACGGGCGATGACGACCCTGGTGGACGCAGCGGTCAAGCCGCGGCTGTCGGCGTACGTCTCGAACATCAGTCAGCGGTTGGCCGGCTACGTCAGCGGGGACGCCGGTGACCGCCGGGTGCCGTTCTACGTGATGAAGTCCAACGGCGGCGTGCTCAGCGCGGACGAGGTCGTGCACCAGCCGATCACGACCGTGCTCAGCGGACCTGCGGCCGGAGCCCTCGGGGCGGCGCTGATCGCGAAGGTCGCGGGGTTCGACCGGGTGCTCACCTGTGACGGTGGCGGTACGTCGACCGACGTCTCGGTGGTCGTAGACGGCGAGCCGACGCTCACCACGGAAGGGTCGGTCGGTGCGTTCCCGAGCAAGATCCCGATGATCGACGTGGTGACGGTCGGCGCCGGGGGCGGCTCCATCGCCTGGCTGTCGCCCGAGGGCTCGGTCAAGGTCGGCCCGCAGTCGGCCGGCGCCGACCCCGGGCCGCTGTGCTACGCCAAGGGCGGAGCGGACGTGACCATCACCGACGCGCACGTCGTGCTCGGCCGGATCCCTCCGCACCTGCTCGGCGGGGAGATCCCCCTGGACGTCGACGCATCACGTCGCGGCGTGGAGGACCTGGCCGCCAAGCTCGGGCTATCACCGGAGGCGGCGGCCGTCGGCGTGCTGGAGATCTCGGCCTGGAACCAGGCCAACGCCCTGCGTCAGGTGACGGTCAAGCGTGGGCTCGACGTCCGCGACTTCACGCTGACCACGTTCGGCGGGTCCGGTTCGCTGCTGCTGTGCCGGCTGATGGACATCCTCGGCATCCCGACCGTGCTGGTGCCGCCCGACCCCGGCAACGTGTCGGCGTTCGGCCTGCTGACCGTCGACGTCAAGAACGACTACGTGCAGACCCAGGTGGCCCTCGACAGCGCCCTCGATGTCGATGCGCTCGGTACGGCGTACGGCGCGCTGACGGCCCGGGCGCGGGACGCCCTGCTGCGCGAAGGGTTCGCCGAGGGCGACCACGTGTTCCAGCGGACCGCCGACCTGCGGTACTTCGGTCAGGCCTTCGAGGTCCGGGTGCCGGTGCCCGACGGCGACCTCGACCGGTCCACGCTCGACGGCGTCGCCGCGTCGTTCCATGCCGAGCATCGCGGGCTCTACGGCTACGACTTCGCCGGGGACCCCGGCCAGCAGGTCGAGTGGGTGAACCTCCGCGTGTCCGGCATCGGCCCGATCACGCGCCCCGAGATCCGACGGCTGGACGTTGCACCGGGTCTCGAGACAGGCGCCAGGGCGCCTTCCTCGACCAGCGGTGCCTCCCGCCCGGTCTGCTTCGACGCCGAGGACGGGTACGTCGACGCCCCGGTCCGGTGGCGACCCGACCTGGCTCCGGGGGCGACCGTCGCGGGACCGGCGATCATCGAGGAGTACGGCTCGACCGTCCCGGTCCACCCCGGCTTCACCGCCACCGTCGACGACTTCGGCAACCTGCTCGTGAGGAGGGCCGAGGCATGAGCCGTCGAGCGGTCCCTGAGGAGCGAGCGAAGCGAGCGTCTCGAAGGGTGCCGACGCAGTTTCCCTACGGCCGGCTGACGGCCGACGCGGGCGCGAGCGCCGACCCCGTCCTCGTCGAGATCGTGCAGGGCTCACTGGCCAGCGTCGAGGCGGAGGTCGAGACCGCGATCGCCCGCACCAGTCGCAGTCCGATGATCCGCGACGCGCACGACTTCCGAGCGGGCATCCACGACCGGCTGCTGCGCAAGCTGACCGGCCGGTCCTACTCGGCACTGGTCCACCCGGTCGCACGCGACTTCCCGCTGGAGGAGATGCGCGAGGGGGACGTCTTCTTCCACAACGACGTCTACCGGTCCGAGGGCGGCATCGGGCACCTGCCCGACCTGTGCGTCACGGTTCCCGTGTTCGCGAGGCGGAGCCGAGCCGACGATGTGGACGGCGCCGAGGGACGGGTGGTCGCGTTCGTCCAGGCCTTCGGCCACCACGACGACATCGGCGGCGCCGTCCCGGGCTCGATGCCGAGCGCGGCGACCACGGTGTTCACCGAAGGCCTGATGGTGCCGCCGATCAAGCTCTGGGACGCCGGCGTACCGAACCGTGCGGCGCTGTCGATCATGACCCGCAACTCCCGGATGCCCGAGTCGCTGGCTGCCGACCTCGACGCGGAGTGCTCGGCCTGCCTGATGGGCGCGCGGCGGCTCGGCGAGCTGTTCGAGCGGTACGGCGTGTCCGAGGTCGAGGCGTGCTTCGACGCGATCCTGGAGCGGACCACCGAGACCTACCGGCGCGAGATCCTGGCCAAGGTCCCGGTCGGCTCCTGGGTGTGGGAGGACTACGCCGAGCACGACGGCGTCGACGAGCCGCGGCTGCACACCCAGCGCATCACGCTGACCCGCACCGGCCCAGACGACCCGGAGGGCGAACGGCTGGTCCTGGACTTCGACGGCACCAGCCCGCAGGCCAAGGGGCCGATCAACCACTGCGGCGACTACAGCGACGGCGTCTTCCTGAAGAAGTGGCTGGCGCCGATCCTGCGCAACCTCGCCGACACCCCCGAGCGGATGGCCGAGCTCGACGTCAACGAGGGCGTCGTTCCCCTGATCGAGATGCGCTTCCCGGAGCCCGGCACGCTGCTCACGCCGGTCTTCCCGGCCCCCACCAACGCCCGCACATTCGTGATCCTCCGCCTGCTCGGCGTGCTCGCCGGTGTACTGGCCAAGGCGGTCGACGGGCGGATGCCGGCCGACCAGGAGACGATCCGCTACACCGGCGTGTACGGCGAGGACCGCGAAGGCCGCTCGTACCTGATGCGCGAGGTGCTCGGTGGCGGCTCCGGCGGCCGCTACTACGCCGACGGCGAGGACACCATCCACGTCGTCCCCGACTCCCGGAACCTGCCCACCGAGTTCACGGAGGCTCGGTTCCCGTTCCGGGTGGAGGCGCTGTCGCTCGCGGTCGACAGCGGTGGCGCGGGGCTGTACCGCGGGGGGCTCGGCTACGAGAAGCACATCCGGATGCTCGAGAACGCCCACTTCATGTCGATCGCCGACCGCTCGATCCTGTCCTGCTGGGGGGTGAAGGGCGGCCGGGCCGGGCGGCCGTTCCAGGTCACGATCGACCCCGGCGGGCCCGACGAGCGTGAGGTCGACGCACTG
>JAICSC010000050.1 GCA_025937085.1 Nocardioides sp. | reverse complement strand
CTCGGCTCGACGAGCAGGCCGAGTGGCTCGAGTCGGTCGAGGGACTGATCCGGGAGCGAGGTGCCCTGACAGCGGCGCGGATCCTCGACGATGTGTCGGCGTACGCACGCCTCAGGGGGGTTCCGACGAGCGGTCGTACGCCGTACCGCAACACCCTCCCCGCCGAGCAGACGATGCCGTACCCGGGCGACCTCGATGTCGAGGACCGCATCAACGCCTACCTGCGCTGGAATGCGATGGCCATGGTCGTGCGGGCCAACAAGCGGCACGCCGGCCTCGGTGGTCACCTGTCGACCTATGCATCCACGCTGACGCTTTGGGAGGTGGGCTTCCAGCACTTCTTCCGTGGCCGCGGGGCCGACGGTGGGCCGGTCGTGCCCGGCGACCAGGTCTTCTTCCAGGGCCACGCCAGTCCCGGGATCTATGCCCGGGCGTTCCTCGAGGGACGGCTGACCACAGAGCAGCTCGATCTGTTCCGGCGAGAGGTCGCTGGCTCGGGACACGGCCTGCCGTCGTACCCCCATCCTCGCAGCATGGGTGAGTTCTGGGAGTTTCCCACGGTGAGCCTGGGCATCGGCCCGCTCCACGCGGTCTACCAGGCGCGGTTCAACCGGTACCTGGCCGCCCGCGGCCTCGCCGACACCGACGATGCTCGGGTGTGGTGCTTCATCGGCGACGGTGAGACCGACGAGCCCGAGACGCTGGCCGCCATCCGGCTGGCCGCTCGGGAGCATCTGGACAACCTCGTCTTCGTGGTGAACGGCAACCTGCAGCGCCTCGACGGACCCGTGCGGGGCAACAGCCGCATCCTCGACGAGCTCGAGGGCATCTTCGTCGGCGCCGGCTGGCACGTGCTCAAGGTGCTCTGGGGCACCGAGTGGGAGAACCTGTTCACCGCCTCCGGCGGTGTGGCGCTGCTCGACCGGCTGGAGGCGATGAACGACGGCGAGCTCCAGCGGTTGACGGTCCTCGGCCCCGGCGAGCTGCGCGAGACGCTGTTCGGCGGCGAGGACCCCGCCCTGCGCGCACTGGGTGACACGCTCACCGATCGCGAGCTGCTCGGCCTCCGGCGCGGCGGGCACGACCCACGCTGCGTCCATGCGGCGTACACGGATGCGGTCAGGCATCGGGGTGGCCCCAGCGTGGTGCTGGCGCAGACGGTTAAGGGCTATGCGCTGGGTCCGAACTTCGAGGGCCGCAACGCCACCCACCAGATGAAGAAGATGACCCCGCAGCAGCTGCGCACCTTCCGCGACATCCTCGGACTGCCGGTCACCGACGACCAGCTTGCTGACGGCCTGCCGCCCTACCTGCCGCTGCCCCCTGGCTCTCCCGAGCTCGCCTACCTGCACGAGCGCCGTGACGCGCTCGCTGGGCTGCTCCCCCGTCGGCCCGCGACTCCGGCGGTCCTTCCGGCGCAGCCGGCCGACGCGGCGTTCGCCGACTTCGACGCCGGCTCGGGCCGCCACGCGGTGTCGACGACGGTCGCCTACACCCGGTTGCTGCGCTCGTTGATGCGTGATCCCGCCATCGGTCAGCGTGTCGTGCCGATCGTGCCGGACGAAGGCCGCACCTTCGGTTTCGAGGTGCTCTACAGCGAGTTCGGCATCTACGCGCCCGACGGGCAGCTGTACACCCCGGTCGATGCCGGTCTGCAGCTGTCCTACAAGGAGGCGCCCACCGGGCAGGTGCTGCAGGAGGGGATCACCGAGGCCGGCGGGCTCGCGGAGCTGACCGCTGCCGCTACGGCGGGGGCCACCTGGGACACGGCGGTGGTGCCGTTCTTCACCTACTACTCGATGTTCGGCTTCCAACGCGTCGGCGACCTGATCTGGGCGTTGGGCGACGCGCGGGGCCGCGGCTTCCTGGTCGGGGCGACCGCCGGCCGTACGACGCTGGCCGGCGAAGGTCTCCAGCACACCGACGGCTCATCCCACCTGGCGGCACTCGCGGTCCCGGGTTGCCGCGCCTACGACCCGGCGTTCGCCTACGAGACCGCGGCCGTCGTCCGGGACGGCATCCGGCGCATGTACGCCGACGGCGAGGAGTGCTTCTACTACCTGACCGTCTACAACGAGGAGTACGTACAGCCGGCCAAGCCGCACGATTCCGGCCTTCCCGGGATGAGCGTGGACGAGGCGATCGTCGCCGGCCTTCATCGCGTGAACGCCGCGTCCGACGGAGGACGCGCACACGTGCGCCTCCTCGCCTCTGGCCCCGCGGTGCTCACCGCCCAACGGGCGGCGGCCGACCTGGCCACAGGGCACGGGATCTCGGCGGAGGTGTGGTCGGTCACCAGCTGGAAGCAGCTGCGCGACGACGCGCTGGCCGTGGAGCGGTGGAACCGCGCCCATCCGGACGAGGACCCCCGGCTCAGTCACCTGAGGCTGGCACTCGGTGACGAGCCGGTCCCCGTCGTCGCGGTCAGCGACTACGTGAGTGCGTTGCCCGACCAGCTCGCCAGATTCATCCCCGCACCCTTGGTCAGCCTCGGCACGGACGGCTACGGGCTATCCGACACCCGCGAGGAGCTGCGCGCCCACTTCGGCGTCGATGCCGACGGCATCCTCACGGCAGCCACCAGCCTCGCCTGCCCGGAAAACGGCCCCCACTCGGCCACGCCGGAGGTGACCGCCCCGACGGTGATCGCCGCGTCACCGCACACTCTGCGAAGGAAGCCCGAACTGGTGGCGGGATCACATGTGTCATGGGACCAACATCGACAGGACCAGGAGGTCCGCGAGTGGAGAACGCCTCAACCAGCCGAGCCCAGCAGGGTTCCCTGAGCCGAGCACTCGAACAGGAGCACCGTGAGATCGACGACGTCATCAAGAGCTGCGCCGACGGCCCATCCCCTGGCGCCGACGAGAAGGCGGGCCTGAAGCGAGCCGTCGACGAGCTACGCCGCCACATCTACGCCGAGGAGGAGCTGCTCTTCCCCCCGCTCCGTAAGGCCGGAATGGTCGGGCCGATCCTGGTGATGCTCCGCGAGCACGGAGACATGTGGCCGCTACTGGACACGCTGGACCATGGACTCGCCGAAGACGCCGGCGACGACGTACTCCGCACGACCTGCCGCCAGCTCCTCATCCTGTTGCAACAACACAACCCGAAGGAGGAGCAGATCCTCTATCCGGAGATCGACCGGGTCGTCGGTGCGGACCCGAGCCCCGGCGTACACGAGTTCCTCGACGCCGGCCAGGTGCCGGCGGACTGGACGTGTCACTTCCTGCGTGCCACGGACGGTCGTGGGTAGGACGCCACACAACGAAGGGAGACGATCACCATGGCGATTGCCGAGCGCACCGCTGAGACCATCTGGGAAGGCGGCCTTGCCCGAGGTCACGGAAGCATTCGACCCGCGAGCGGAGCCGTCGAAGAGCTGCCCGTCACCTGGGCGGCCCGGACCGAGGCACCCGACGGCAAGACCAGCCCGGAGGAGCTCGCGGCGGCAGCGCATTCCTCGTGCTTCGCCATGGCGCTCAGCCTCTGTCTGGACGAACGCAAGGTCGAGGCAGAGAGGGTCACCGTGTCGTGCACGGTCACCCTGGACGAGGTGGACGGCAAACCCACCGTCGTGTCCTCGGCACTCGTGGTCACGGGCAGGGTCCCCGGCCTGGACGCCGAAGGCTTCCGGTCAGCGGTGGACGATGCTGCCGCATTGTGCCCGATCTCCCGGCTCTTCGCCGGCGCCACGATCACCGTCAGCTCCGACCTGGAGTCTGCCTAGTACCGCGGACGCGTGAAGAAGCCAACGAAAGGAGCGTTCGTGTCTCAACGACTGTCGGTCTACGACGCCGACCCCTCCGCGAACGAGGCGGTCCTCGGCCTCGAACGCTACGTGCACAGCAGCGGCCTGGAGGGACCGCTGCTCGAGCTGATCAAGGTCCGCTCCTCTCAGCTCAACGGCTGCGCCTTCTGCCTCGACATGCACCTTCGCGACGCACGTGCCGCCGGGGAGGACCAGCGCCGGCTCGACGTGGTCTCCGCATGGCGTGAGGCGCCGCAGCTGTACTCGGCTCGCGAGCGGGCCGCCCTGGCGTTGACCGAGGCGGTGACCCTGATCAGCCGCGAGGGCGTCCCGGATGACGTGTGGGCCGAGACGCAAGCGCACTTCGAGGACCGCGAGACGGTCCAGCTGCTGATGGCCATCGCCACCATCAACGTCTGGAACCGGCTGGCAGTCAGCACCCGCCAGGCGCTGCCCGATCAGGCCTGATGGGTTGGCGGACTGGGCCTCAGCTCCGCGCGAAGACCAGCCGCCACGCCTCCGGCCCACGCTCGAGGTAGCTCACCTCGAAGACGCCCGGATTGCGCTGCTCCACCTGGGCCAGGAGCGGCAGCGGGTCGTGCGGCGCCACTAGCACCAGGCCGCCCCCGGGGCCTACCGCGTCGAGCGCGCCGAAGATCGTCGCGTGCCGGATCGCATGGGGCACGACCCGGGCGTCGAGCTCGGGGTAGCCGGGACCGTCGACCTCGCCGCAGCTGCACTCGTGGCCGCCGCAGCTGCCCTCGGTGGCAGCGCCGGAATGCTGCTGGTGCTCCTGGTGTCCCAGAAGCTCGTGCATCCCGTCGAGCAGGCCCGCGAGATCCACGCCCGGTGACTGCGCGAGCAACGGGAGGACCTGGTCGTTCTCCTTGACCAGGTGGGTCTCGAAGAGAGTCTGCAGCGCGGTGGCCGTGCCGGCCGCGCGGACCGGGTCTGTGGCCACGGCCAGATCTTCGACCAGCCGCACGATGACGCCGTGCTCGGCGACCATTGCGTCGACCAGCAGGCGGGCCCGGTCGAAGCTCCCGGCGGCGGGGTAGAGGGTCCTCTCCTCCGCCTGGGCGTGCGGCACCAGCTCCTCGCGACACCAGGCCACCAGCTCGTCCCGGGCGGGCTGCCACGTCGCACCCACAGTCACCAGCCGGTCCACCCGGGCCGCCAGCGAGCCGGCCATCATCGCGTGGTGCTGCTCAACGGCAGCCACCGCTCGGGCGTCGGCCTCGCTCGTGGCAACCATCACGTCCTCCATCTCGTCCTCCCTGCGTCGGCGTCCCCGCGCTCGCGGGACCGCGGATAGTTTATTACACTCCCATTGTGACAAATAATCGCGGGAGTGGCCGACTGGTGCAGTGCCGGACGGCCGTCCTGCGCACTCCGCTGCTGTTGGCCGGCCTGTCGATGCTTGCCGGCCTCGACGCGGCGCTGATCCTGCTCGGGGTGGCTGCACCGGTCACCACCGACGGGCTGCCCGAGGTCCACGGCATGGTGATGACGCTGGGGTTCGTCGGCACCCTGGTCTGCCTGGAACGGGCCGTCGCGCTTGCCAGGTCGGTGGGCTTCCTGGCGCCTGGCCTGCTCGGCGCCGGCAGCCTGCTTGTGTTGACGCCGCTCCCGCTGGCCGTCGGCCGGGTCGCGCTGGTCCTCGGCATGGTCGGCATGTGCGCCATCTATGTCCCGTTGTGGCGTCGCCAGCGAGATCACGCCGTGCTCGTGCAAGCACTCGGCTCGGTTCTCGGCCTCGGAGCGGCGACCATGTGGCTGGGTGGGCTGGAGATCGCACCGATGCTGCCGTGGCTGGCCGGTTTCCTGGTCCTGACCATCGCCGGGGAGCGGCTGGAGCTGGCTCGGCTCGCGATGGGTCCTGCCGCCGGCCCCACCCTGGTGCTCCTCTCGACCGCCCTCCTCGCCGCCACGGTGGCATCTCTGCTCTGGCCCGTCGCAGGATGTCCCCTGTTCGGGTTGGCACTGGCGGCACTCACCGGATGGCTGCTGCGCCACGACGTGGCGTGGCGGACGATCCGAGCCGTCGACGTGACCCGGTTCATGGCCGCCGGCATGCTGGCCGGCTACTTCTGGCTGCTGGTCGCCGCAAGCACCTGGGTGCTCCACGGACAGGCACTCGCCGGGGCCGCCTACGACGTGGTCATCCACGCCACCTTCCTCGGCTTCACGATCTCGATGATCATGGCCCATGCGCCAGTGATCCTGCCCGCCGTGCTGCGCCGTTCGATGCCCTACCACCGGACGCTATGGCTCCCGCTCGTGCTGCTGCACGGGTCACTCGCACTGCGTCTGTGGCTCGGCGACTCGCTGGGGGCCGAAACCGCCTGGCGGGTAGGCGGCGCCCTCAACGTCGCGGCGCTGCTGCTGTTCTTCGGGCTCGCCGCATCCCTGGTGCTCGTCTACGGGCCCCGCCGCGGTCGTCTCACCGTTCGGGAGCGGGCAGCATGACGCACACCATCACCGCCCGCAACAGCTCGCGCGACCTCGGCACCCGCAAGGGCTTCGCGCCGGTGCGCGACCTGCCCGCCGTGCTGTGGCTGTTGGCCGTGGTCGTGGTCGCGCTGGTGCACCGCGAGGTGCCCGCGCCGCGGTGGCTTCTCTTCCACCTGCTGCTGCTCGGCGCGGTCACCCACTCGATCCTGGTGTGGAGCCAGCACTTCGCCGACGCCCTGCTGCACAGCGCGCCCACGCGCACGGCGTACCGCTGCCGCTCCTCGCGTCTGCTCCTCTGCAACGGCGGCGCCGTGCTCGTGGTCGCGGGGGTGGTCGCTGGGCAGTGGCGGCTTGCGGCGGTGGGTGCTGCTGCGGTGGCGCTGGCCGTCGGTTGGCACGCGGTGTCGCTGTTCGTCGGCTTGCGGCGCGCACTCGGCTCCCGGTTCGCGTGCACGGTGCGCTACTACGTCGCGTCGGCGGCGCTGCTTCCGCTGGGTGCGCTGTTCGGTGTGCTGATGGTGCGCGGCCTCCCCGGCGACTGGCACGAGCGTGTGCTCGTGGCCCACGTCGCCGTCAACGTGCTCGGCTGGATGGGGATCACCGTGCTCGGCACCCTGGTCACGCTGTGGCCCACGATGTTGCGCACGAGGATCGCTGAAGGCGCCGAGCAGCGGGCTCGGCAAGCGCTGCCGGTGCTGCTCGCGGGCATCCTGTTGGTCGTCGCCGGCTGCATGGGTGGGCTGCGTCCGCTCGCCGGCATCGGCTTCCTGGTGTACGCCGCTGCCGTCGGCCTCCTCGCCGGCCCGTTCGTGGGTGTCGCCCGGAGCAAGCCGCCGATGCACTTCCCCACCTGGTCGGTGGCTGCCGCCATGGTGTGGCTGACCGGACTGGTCACGGCCCTGGGCGTGGGCACGCTCGTCGCCTCGAGCTGGATGGACGCACACATGCTCGCCGAGTCGCTCACCCCGGGGCTGGCCGCGGGCTTCGGCGCCCAGGTGCTGCTCGGCGCGCTGTCCTACCTGATTCCGGTCGTCGCGGGTGGTGGACCCAATGCGGCCCGCGCCGCCAATGTCGAGCTCGACCGCGGCGGAGCGCTGCGCGTCGGGGTGACCAACGCGGGCGTGCTCGTCTTCTTGTTGCCCTCACCGAGCATGGTCAGGGTCGTGGTGTCGGCGTTCGTCCTGGCAGCCCTGGCGAGCTTCCTCCCGCTGATGTTCCGCGCCGTGTCCGCTGCGCGCCGGGCCGGGCCGACACGTGTGGGATCCCTTCCGACGGTACGGCGGAGCGGCCCTGCCCCGGTGGCCGCGGACCGGCCGAAGGGCCAGCGCACCGGTCTGGCCGCGACCGGGATCGCCCTGGTGGTGATCGCGGTGGCCACGGGGGTGGCGCTGGACCCGCATGCCCTTGCCGGCGTACGGCACGCGTCTTCGGCCGACGGAGTGGCGGCGACCGGCCGCACCACCCGCGTCGAGGTCACCGCGAAGGACATGCGGTTCTCTCCCGACACGGTGCAGGTGCCTGCGGGCAACAGGCTCGTGATCGACCTGAGGAACACCGACAGCACCTCGGTCCACGACCTCGTGCTCGACTCCGGAGCTGACAGCGGCCGGCTCGCCCCCGGCCAGAGCACCGTGCTGGACGCCGGCGTCGTCGGCCGTGACATCGAGGGCTGGTGTTCAGTCGTCGGGCACCGGCAGATGGGGATGGTCTTCCACGTCCACGTCACCGGACTTGCAAGCGCCCGGCATGAACCGGTCATGTCCGGCATGCCGGACATGACCGGGCCCGCCGCAGCGGACAGCGCGGCGCCGAGGCTGGACTCCGCGGCATCGCCGGGCGCCGGCTTCCGGGCTCACGACCCGTCGCTGCCGCCCATGGGGGCATCACGGGTGCATCGTCGTACTTTCCGGGTCTCCGACATGCGGGCCGACGTCGCCCCGGGTGTCAGCCAGCAGCTGTGGACCTACAACGGCACCATGCCCGGTCCGACATTGCACGGACGGGTGGGCGACCGGTTCGTGATCCGGCTGGTCAACGACACGCAGATGGGTCACTCGATCGACTTCCACGCCGGCCGGACCGCCCCCGACCGCGCCATGCGAACCCTGGGGCCCGGCCAGTCTCTGGTCTACCGGTTCACCGCCAGCCACTCCGGCATCTGGCTCTATCACTGCTCAACGATGCCGATGTCGGTGCACATCGCCAACGGCATGTTCGGCGCCGTGGTGATCGACCCCCCGGGCCTGCCGAGGGTTGCGAAGAGCTATGTCCTGGTGCAATCCGAGCTCTACCTCGGAAAGCAGGGCGGTCCCGCCGACGCCACGAAGGTCCAGTCTCAGCGTCCGGATGCGGTGGTCTTCAACGGGTACGCGAACCAGTACGACCACGACCAGCTCACCGCGAGGGTCGGCCAACGGATCCGGATCTGGGTCCTCGATGCCGGCCCCAACCTCCCTTCTGACTTCCACGTCGTCGGCGGGCAGTTCGACACGGTGTTCCAGGAGGGCGCCTACCTGCTGCGCCGCGACAACCCCGAGCACGGCGCGACTCAGGTGCTGTCGCTCGGGGCCGCCCAGGGAGGCTTCGTCGAGCTGTCCTTCCCGCAGCCCGGGCACTACCCGTTCGTCTCGCACCTGATGGTCGACGCAGAGCGGGGCGCACACGGGATCATCGACGTCAGGCGATGACCAGGTCCCAGCCGCCGTCGCGCCCGGGCCGCCTCAGCGATGTACTCCGAGGCCCGGCGTCATCGCACTGGCCAGACCTTCACCATCTGGCGGTGCCTGCAGGACGACCAGCTCGCTGGAACCGCTCATCGTCCGCTCATCGCCACGGTCAGCAAGAAGGTCGTGTCCGTCTCGGCCTCGACGCTGTGCGGCGCATCCGGGATCACCAGGTAGTCCCATTTCCGACCCCGCCACGTGGTGTCGCCCGCCCTCAGCCGCAGGCGGCCACTGATCACCAGCAGCGTCGCCTCCCCGGGGCTCTGGTGCTCGGCCAGCTCCGCGCCGGCGCGGAGCGACACCACGGTCTGGCGCATCCGCTTCTCGTGCCCGCCGAAGACCGTGTCCGCCGCGCGACCGCTCCTTGCCTCAGATGCTGTCGCGGCCAGCTCGCGGGCCTTGGCCTCGAGGCTGATCTTGTCCATCGGTCCTCCTCGCTCGTGTGCTGTCAGAAGCGCGTGCCGACGCGCCGCCAGCGTCGGCCGCTGGTGCCGGGCTCGTTGAGCCGGTTCGGGACTCGGCTGCGGTAGACCACGTAGGGGCGGACCAGGTACCAGAGCGGGTAGCTCCACGCATGTACCAGCCGGGTGAACGGCCAGACCATCCAGATCGCCCACGCGGCGATCGCGTGCACCTGGTAGATCGTCGGTGCGGTGCTGACTGCAGCCACGTCCGGGTGTCCCGTGAACAGACCCCGGAACCAGGGGCTCACGGTGTTGCGGTAGTCGTAGGCGCTGCCGAACATGTTCCAGATCGTCGGGATGATCCCGGTGACGATGATGATGCCGAGCAGCACGAGTGCGAGCCAGTCGACCGGTGACGTGGTGGCGCGAACCCGTGGGATCGTCAGTCGTCGGCCCGCAAGGATGACCACCCCGACGATGACCAGGACGGCAGCGACCGTCCCGGCGATCGCCGCGAACTTGTGGTACACGTGGTCGGGGATGCCGATGAAGTTCGTGAACGACGCCGGGATCAGGATCCCCAGCACGTGCCCACCGATCGCCGCGAACGTCGCGTAGTGGAAGATCGGCGACCCCCACTTCAACGTCGTCTGCTCCTGCAGCTGGGTCGACCGGCTGGTCCAGCCGTACTGGTCGTAGCGCCAGCGCCAGATGTGGCCGAGCACGAAGACCCCGAGCGCGAAGTACGGGACCGCCACCCACCAGAAGACCTCGCCTCCGCTGGCCCCGGTCACGAGGGCATCCCGAGGTACTCCGGGGGGGCGAACGGCTCCAGGCCGACGTCCTCGTGCGGGGGGCCCTTATCCCAGTGGGCGCGGACGACGTTGAGGTCACGGTGACGGAGCCGCGGTAGGTGGGCGCAGACGGCGTCGACGACCGAGGCGTACGGCGTCTCCGCCTCGTGCAGCGCCTTGCGCAGCAGCTCGAGATCGGCTCGACGGCTGCGCAGCAGGTCTTCGCCCCGCGACGACAGCGAGGCGAACTCCAGCACCAGCGGAAGGTAGTCGGGCAGCTCGTCGTCGGTGGGCTCGAAGGCTGCGACCCGGTAGGCGGTCTTGAAGGTCAGCATCGCCATCCCGCGGTTACGGGTGTCGCCGTACCGGTAGTAGGTGAGGTAGAGCGCGCACCGGCGACGCAGGTCGAAGGTCTCGACGTAGTGCTGAGCGACGTCGGTCGGCGGGGTGGCACGCAACCACGCCAGGAAGTCCCCGAGGGCCTGCCTTCCTTCCCGCGAGCGGACCTGCGCGGCCGCGGCGTCGAGGGAGTCGAGGCCGTCGAAGACCGCCGCGGTGGGGTACTGCAGCAACACCGAGGCCAGCTTGTAGGGGCTGACCGGTTTCATCAGCTGCCACCAGCCTCGGGAAACAGGTGAGGAGACGTGCTCGCGCCGTCCCAGCCGAGGAGGTTGAAGTGCACCCGACCGTCGTCACCCCGGAACGTGTTCGGCTCCTCGCTCACCGGCCCGGCACCGCCCATGCCCGGTCCGCCCTCGGTGTCCAGGCTGCAGAACATCTGCTCGTGCTGGCTCAACAGCCTGCCGGCGTCCTCAGCGTGCGCCATCGGGATCACGTAGCGGTCCTCGTACTTCGCGATCGCCAGCAACCGGTAGAGGTCGTGGAGGTCGGTGGGGTCGGTGTCGACGGCGCGGCCGAGCTCGTCGTTGGGCTCCAGCCCGAGCTGCTCGGCGCGCATCGTGGCGCGAATGGCTGCCAGCTTGCGCAACACCCGGCGGACCGGCTCGACATCTCCAGCGGTGAAGAGATTGGCGAGGTACTCGATCGGGATCCGTAACGAGTCGATCGTCGCGAACACCCGATCGGGGTCCGCCTCGTCGTAGCCCGCCGCGTGCACGATGTCGGCCACCGGGGAGAGCGGTGGGATGTACCAGACCATCGGCATCGTGCGGTACTCCGGGTGCAGCGGAAGTGCCACCTTGTGCTTCTTGGCCAGGGCGTACGTCGGGGACCGCCGGGCGGCCTCCATCCAGTCGTCCGCGATGCCCTGACGGGCGGCCTCGGCGGCCACCTCGGGATCCTCCGGATCGAGCATCACCTCGAGCTGCGCCTCGTACAGGTCGTGCGGATCCGGCGTGGCGGCGGCCTCCAGGACCTTGTCGGCGTCGTACAGGATCAGCCCCAGGTAGCGCAGACGTCCTACGCACGTCTCCGAGCACACGGTCGGCTGGCCGACCTCGATCCGCGGCGCGCACAGCGTGCACTTCTCGGCCTTTCCGGTGCGGTGGTTGAAGTAGACCTTCTTGTAGGGACACCCGGACACGCAGAACCGCCAGCCTCGGCAGCGGTCCTGGTCGACCAGCACGATGCCGTCCTCGTCACGCTTGTACATCGCGCCCGAGGGGCACGACGCGACGCATGAGGGGTTCAGGCAGTGCTCGCAGATCCGCGGCAGGTAGAACATGAACGCCTGCTCGAACTCCATCTGCACGTGCTGCTCGATGTTGCTCAGGTTGGGGTCGTGCAGCGCGTGCTCGGTGGCGCCGGCGAGGTCGTCGTCCCAGTTGCCGCCCCACTTCATGTCCATGTCGCGTCCGGAGAGCGCGGAAATGGAATGGGCGCTGGGGTTCTGCGTGCCCAGCGGCGCCTCGATGAGCTTCTGGTAGTCGTAGGTCCACGGCTCGCCGTAGTCGTCGATGGACGGCAGGTCGGGGTTGTAGAAGATCGAGAGCAGCTTCTTCAGCCGCCCGCCCGCCTTGAGCTGGAGCCGGCCCTTCTTGTCCAGGGTCCAGCCACCGTGCCACTGCTCCTGGTCCTCGTAGCGCTTCGGGTAGCCGATGCCGGGCTTGGTCTCGACATTGTTGAAGTAGACGTACTCGGTGCCGGGACGGTTGGTCCACACCTGCTTGCAGGTGACCGTGCAGGTGTGACAGCCGATGCACTTGTCGAGGTTCATCACCATCGCCATCTGCGCCTTCACACGCATCAGAACTCCACCTCCTGGGCCCGGCGGCGGATCACGGTGACCTCGTCGCGTTGGTTCCCGGTGGGGCCGTAGTAGTTGAACCCCCAGGAGAGCTGCGCGTAGCCACCGATGGCGTGGGTCGGCTTGATCACCAGTCGGGTCAGCGAGTTGTCACCACCGCCGTGCCAGCCGGAGATCTCCGACCGCGGGGTCATCAGGTGCCGGTCCTTGGCGTGGTACATGAACACCGTGCCCTCCGGCATCCGGTGGCTGACCACGGCGCGACAGGCGACCACGCCGTTGCGGTTGAATGCCTCGATCCAGTCGTTGTCGCGGACCGCGATCTTCTCCGCGTCCTTCGGGCTCATCCAGATCACCGGGCCGCCGCGGAACAGCCGCAGCATGTGCAGGTTGTCCTGGTACTCGGAGTGGATCGACCACTTCGAGTGCGGAGTGAGGTAGCGCACGGTGATCTCCGGGCGACCCTCCTCCCCGGCACCCTGGTCGCCGTAGAAGCGCAGGTAGTCCAGCGGCGGGCGGTAGACGGGCAGTGCCTCGCCGAACTCCTGCATCCACTCGTGGTCGACGTAGAAGTGCATCCGCCCGGTCAGCGTGTGCCACGGCTTCAGCCGCTCGACGTTGACCACGAACGGCGCGTACCGGCGGCCGCCGGCCTCGCTTCCCGACCACTCGGGTGAGGTGATCACCGCGCGCGGTTGGACCTGCGTGTCGTGGAAGGTGATCTGGTCTGCAGACCGCTCCTCGGCGAGATCCGCAAGCCGGACCCCGGTGCGCTTCTCGAGCTCCTGCCAGCCCTGTACGGCGACTTCGCCGTTGGTCGTCCCGGAGAGGGCGAGCAGGGCCTCGGCCAGATGTACGTCGCGGGTCAACGCGGGTCGGCCGTCGGCGACGCCGCCGCGGACCCGGCCGTTCTTGCGAGCCAAGAACTCCAAGGCGCCGGTCGGGTGCACGTTGATGCCCTTCACCGTGGTGCCCAGGGTGTCGAGCAGCGGCCCGACCGCCGCCATCTTCTGTGCCACGGCGGTGTAGTCACGCTCGACCGCGACCAGCTTGGGCATGGTCACTCCCGGCACCGGCTCGCAGTCGCCCCGCTTCCAGTCCTGCATACGGCCCCCCGGAAGCGCGGCCTCGTCTGGGGAGTCGTGCATCAGCGGGGTGGACACGACATCGGTGCGGGTGCCGAGGTGCGTCGCGGCCTGTCGGGAGAACTCCTCGCCGATGAGCCGGAACGCCTCGAAGTCCGTCTTGGCCTCCCACGGCGGTGCGATCGCCGGGTTGAAGGAATGGACGAACGGGTGCATGTCCGTGGTCGAGATGTCGTACTTCTCGTACCACGTCGCGGCCGGCAGCACGATGTCGGCGTGAGTGCACGAGCTGGTCATCCGGAAGTCCAGCGTGGTGACCAGGTCGAGCTTGCCGCGAGGGGCTTCCTCGCGCCAGGTCAGCTCCTCGGGACGCAGGTCGGGTGGTGTCTCCTCGGCGCGGACCGCGTCCTCGATCCCGAGGAAGTGACGCATGAAGTACTCCATGCCCTTGCCCGACGAGCCGAGCAGGTTGGCCCGCCACACAGTGAGCACTCGGGGGAAGTTCGCCGGGTCGTCGGGGTCCTCGTCGGCGAACCGCACGCGCCCGGCCTTCAGCTCCTCGACGATGTGCTCGCCGACCGGCTTGCCGGCCTGCTCGGCCTCGTCTGCGAGGTCGAGCGGGTTCCGGTTGAACGCAGGGTGTGACGGGGTCCAGCCCATGCGCCCGGCCTGCACGAGACAGTCGGCGAACGACCGGCGCGCGAACCCGCCGCTCCCCAGCGGGCTGGTCAGCTCGCCGGCGCCGAACCTCTCATAGCGCCACTGATCGGTGTGCAGGTAGAAGAACGACGTGCCGGTCATGTGCCGGGTCGGCCGCTGCCAGTCCAGACCGAAGGCGAGATGCTGGAAACCGGTGAGTGGACGCACCTTCTCCTGGCCGACGTAGTGGGCCCAGCCGCCGCCGTTGACGCCCTCGCAGCCGCAGAGCATCAGCAGGGTGAAGAAGGTGCGATAGATCTGGTCGGAGTGGTACCAATGGTTCGTCCCGGCTCCCATCGCGATCATCGAACGGCCGCGCGAGAGCTCCGCGTTGCGGGCGAACTCTCGCGCCACCCTGGTCGCCGCTTCCGCGGGGACGGAGGTGATCTGCTCCTGCCAGGCCGGCGTGCCGAGCTGCGGGTCGTCGTACCCCTTGGGCCATTCACCGGGCAGCCCGTCGCGGGGTACGGCGTACTGCGCCATCAGCAGATCGAAGACGGTCGTGACGAGCTGGTCCCCGATCCGCACCGCGGGCACCCCCCGCCTGACGATGCCGCCGCCCTGGGTCTGGCCCACATCGAAGCGCGGCAGGTCGACCGTGACGGTCTCCTCGTGGCTGCCCAGCAACGTGAGCAGTGGGTCGACCTCCCCGAGGTCGAGGTTCCACCTGCCGAGGCCAGACTCGGTGTAGCGGAAGCCCAGCGACCCGTTCGGCACCCGAGGGAGACCGTCCGAGTCCATGACCACGGTCTTGCTGGCGGCACCCTCAGCGGCGGCCTCCTCGCCGCCGAGATCGGCGGCGGTGAGGAAGTGATCAGGCACCTGGCTGCCGTCCCGGTCCCGCAGGGTGACCAGGAACGGCAGGTCGGTGTACTTCTTGACGTAGTCGGTGAAGTAGGGGACCTGCCGGTCGCGGAAGAACTCACTGAGGATCACGTGGCCCATCGCCATCGCGAGAGCCCCGTCCGTACCGGGCGCGCACGGCAGCCAGTCGTCGGCGAACTTGGTGTGGTCGGAGTAGTCGGGGCTGACCACCACGACCTTCTGACCCTTGTAGCGGGCCTCGGTCATGAAGTGCGCGTCCGGGGTGCGGGTGATCGGCAGGTTCGTGCCCCACAGCATCAGGTAGGAGGAGTTCCACCAGTCACCGGACT
>JAICSC010000092.1 GCA_025937085.1 Nocardioides sp. | reverse complement strand
GGGAGGGGACTACGACGACGTGATGATCGGGCACCGCGGCCACGACCACTTCGTCGGGGGTTTCGGGAACGACGTCCTGCGAGGTCGCGGCGGCAACGACGAGCTGGTGGGAGGCCGGGGCCGCGATTTGCTGATCGGCGGACGCGGCCACGACGTGGCGCGCGGCGGAATGGGTGTCGACACCTGTCGTGCCGAGCTCCGGCGCAGCTGTGAGCGGCGGTGAATCGGGCCGCTTCAGCCGGAGGTTCGCGGGCCGAACTTCACGGCGCCCTACGCCGCCGACCGCTCATCAGCGGTGGGCGCGGTCATCAACGGCCGTAGTGGTACCGGCACGCCGCGATGCGCACCGCGGTATCGGTGACCTTGTAGACGAGCCTGTGTTCGTCGGTGGTTCTCCGCGACCAATAGCCGGCAAAGTCATGCTTGAGCGGTTCGGGTTCTCCGATCCCGGCGTTGCCGTTGCGCTGAACGTCCTGGATCAGCTGGTGATGCGATTGAGCACCTTGCGGTCTTGGGCCTGCCACCACTGATAGTCCTCCCATGCATGGGCGTCCCAAACCAGCAGCACGCTCAGTCCGCGTCGACCAGATCGTGCTGCTCTCCGCGGCCGTCCTCGAGCCGCTCCATGGCGTCGAGCAGGCGACGGGCGTTGGCCGGCGACCGCATGAGGTATGCCGTTTCACGAAGCGATTCGAAGTCGGCCAGTGACATGAGCACGACCGGATCGTGGCCGGCTCGGGTGATCACGACCTCCTCGCGGTCGTTGACCACGCTGTCGAGGACCTCGGCGTAGCGGGCTCGCGATTCTGTGTAGCTGAGTGTCCTCATCGCTCCTCCTGTACAGAAAACTGCACGGGAGAGTTGGGGAGTACACAAGCGCCCGCTCATCGGCGTGAGGCGTTGAGAGATCGCGATGTCTCAAGACTTCCGGAACATGTCGGCCGCGGCCTGGATCTTCGCGACGTACGCCGACCACCACTGCTCGTCGCCGACGGCCGAGGAGTCGCGGCCACCCCGCCCGTCGATCAGCTCGCGTACGACGTCACAGTGGCCGGCGTGGTGGGCCGTCTCCTCGACGAGTCGGACGACGAGATGCCCGAACGTCGTGTCGCGCTTCCCCTCGGCCCACCACCCGACGTGCGCCGGAGCGTCTAGACCCAGGGCCGTGAGGGCTCCGTCACTGTGCCGCCACGCGGTCCTGTACAGGCCGAGCAGGTGCTCCCGCGACTCGTCCGGTGTCGCCCACATGTCGGCCGACTCCCAGATCGACCCGTCCTCGACCCACGGCAGCGTGACCGGCGCGGGACGTCCCACGCAGTCGCCGAAGTAGGTCAGCTCGATCCCGACCAGGTGCTTGACGACGCCGAGCAGGTTCGTGCCGGAGGGCACCAGCGGCCGGCGTACGTCGTACTCCGACAGGCCGTCGAGCGATCGCACGACCGAGTCGCGGGCGTTCTGGAGGTACTGCCGCAGGTCCTCCTTCAGCGCGTCGGTCATCGGCGGAGAAGGTCCTGGTACCCGGGGTGCTTGCGCAGCCAACTGGTGACGAAGGGGCAGAGGACGGTGACCCGCAGATCGTCGTCCTGCCGGATCCGGTCGAGCATCTGCCGCACCAACGCCGACCCCACGCCCTGCCCCTCGAAGGCATCGTCGACCTCGGTGTGCATGATCGAGATGCCCCTGTCGTTGAGCTCGTACGCCGAGAAGCCGGCCAGCTCCTCCTCGACGTACGCCTCGAACCGATGCTTCTCGGGGTTGTCGCGCACGTCCACCGGCGCCCGGTCGCTCATACCGCCAGGCTAGCCACGGCTCCCCACGGGCCGACCCTCGGCTGCAGCCGCGAACCGGTCGAGGAGGACGTGCCACTCGTTGAACTTCGCACGGCCGGCGACGTTGCCCGCGGTCCAGCCGCCGTGGGCGAACAGCGCCCGGCACCCGCCGGCGCGCGGCTCGAACCAGAGATCGAGGCGGCTGGGGTGCTCGGGGTCCTGGGCGAGCGTGAACGCCTGGGCGTAGTGGGACGGGCGGTCCCACACCAGCACCTCGCCCCAGACGTACGCCGTGCCGTCGGCCAGGTGGTGGGTCACGCGCCCCCCGACATGAGGCTCGATCTCGACCCGGACCAGTCCCTCGGGTGCATAGCTGGGGCCCCACCAGTCGTCGATCCGGACGAAGGTGTCGAAGGCGTGCTGTGGTGTGCACGCGAGGTCGTAGGCGAGCTCGATCGGTCCCGCGGCCTCGGCCGGCCGTGGGTCGACCTCCACGCCCACCCTGCCGGCGGGCTGGTGGAAGACCAGCCGGTTGTGGAACGGGTCGATGACCACCATCACCCGGCCCCACTCCTCGTCTCGGACGCCGGGGTGGGCGTAGTCGTAGGGGCGCGAGTGGAGCTCGTCGTGCAAGGCGGCGACGTCGGTGACCGGGATCAGGGCGGCTCCGCCGGGGCTTGCGTCACCGTGGTGCTCGCTGAGGTGCAGCACGGCACGGCCGCGGTGCACCTGGGCGTAGAGGGGGGAGTGGTCGGCGTGCCCGTGCTCCCAGTCGAGGGTGAACCCGAGGTAGCCGACGTAGAACTCGACGGCCTTGTCCCGGTCGAAGATCCGCAGGATCGGCACGGCCGGCCCCTCGGCTGACTGATCGGCTGCACCCTCTGTCGCCGGCCGCGCTGAGAGGGTGTTCCAGTCACGGGCACCGAGCTGGTGGGCGACCAGCTCGAGGGCCTCGCTGTGGCTGATGGTGACGTCGCGGGCGGTGAGATCGGCACGCAGCCGCTTCGCCATCTGCTTGTGGGTGTCGGACATGCTGCCGCTTCTCTCCGGCGGACCACCGCTGCCACGAGGCAGTGCGTCATGGCGCGTCAGGGGCCTGCATTGCCTGGTTCGAGGTCCGCCCGGTGAGGGCGCATCACGGTCAGGAAGTGGTGCGGGGCATTCACCGTTCCCGGGTTCCGGGTGCAGGCGGCCGGTTGCCTCGGACCGTTCAACGTCCGGCCAGGGTAGTCGGTGGGAGCGGTGGCCCGGAAGCCGATGAACTCGGTCGGGATCCAGGCTCTGCGACGGCGCGCCCGGGACGTTCCGTGTCACCCTTCGGTCTCGGGACACAATGGAGGACATGCGGCCGCAGGTCGTCGCCCACCGCGGCGCGAGCTTCGAGAATGCCGAGCACACCTTGTGGGCGTACCTGGAGGCGATCCGGGAGGGCGCGGACGCACTGGAGTGCGACGTGCGCCTCACCGCCGACGGCCACCTCGTGTGCGTGCACGACCGGGACCTCCGGCGTACGGCGAGCATTCGCGGTCGGGTCTCCACGATGGAGCTGGCCGACCTCGACCAGCTCGAGTTCGCCTCCTGGAAGAACCCGTGGGCGGGGTTCGACGACGAGGCGGCCGACCGCGACCCCGACCTGGACAAGGTGCTCACCCTGCACCGGTTGATGGAGACCGTCGCCGCAGCCGACCGGCGGGTCGAGCTCGCCATCGAGACCAAGCACCCCACCAGGTACGGCGGGCTGGTCGAGCGTCGCCTCGTCGAGGCGCTCGCTGAGTTCGGCTGGACGGGCGAGGAGAGCCCGGTCCGGGTGATGAGCTTCTCCTACGTCGCACTCCAACGCATGCAACGGCTGGCGCCGCGGCTCCGAGCCGTGATGCTGATCGACAAGGCGCGACACTGGCCGGTGCTCAAGCCGATGGTCGAGGACGGCTGGATGCTGGGTCCCGGGATCGATGCCCTGACCCGGCACCCGAGGTTCGCCGAGAAGATGACTCTGAGCGGGCGCGAGATCCATGTCTGGACGGTCAACACGCCCGAACAGCTGGAGCTGTGCCGGTCCCTCGGGGTGCAGGCCGTGATCACGGACCGGCCGCGAGCGGTGCTCGGATGGCTGGATGGTGTGCCCACTGCCTAGGAGTGCCTGAACACGGATTCAGGTTTAACGTCTCGTCATGGCGAAGAAGTCCCGCACGAAGGCCCGTGACCGTGTCTCCGAGGGGGAGGTCGGCCCGCGCGAGCCGTGTCCCTGCGGGTCCGGCAGGCGGTACAAGGCCTGTCACGGCTCGTCCGGGGGCGTGTTCGTGGCGCGACCGTTCAAGGGACTGGCGGCCGAGCGTGACCTGGTGGCGCTGCGGGAGTTCGTGCCCTCCGCCACCGCGCCGCTGGAGGTCGGTGACCGCACCGTGCTGCTCGGCAGTCTGCTGCCGATGGCTGCTCCGGCGATGGTCCGGGACTCGGGTGAGATCTGGCTCGGCCTGCAGGTGCGGCACGCGTTCGGGGACCCGTCGAGGGACCTGGGGGCGGTCCTGGAGAAGGCCCTGGACACCGCGGAGCCAGGGGTCGTCGGCCTGGTGGATCCACCCGGGCCCGGTGCCCGGCTGCAGGACCTCGTCACCAACGAGCCGACCGAGGTGACCGTCCACGAGAGTTTCGAGTGGTGGCTGGACGACGACGCAGAGGGCGACCAGGCCACCGCCGGGGCTCTCGAGCAGGCGAACACCGCGATCGCGCCGACGACCCGGCTGGTCTCGGTGGAGGCGGCGTACTGGGTGGATGCCGGGAGCAAGGAGCATCTGCGCTGGGTGCTCCCCCAGGAGGAGCAGGTGCTGCTCGAGGCCTTCGCCCGCCTCCACGCCGCCGGTGAGGACTCGATCATCGAGGATTCGAAGCTGGTCGGGATGTTCCGCGCCCACGGCCTGCTGACGCCGGTGTGGGACCTGCCGCCCGGCACCGGCGCTGACGCCCTCGAGGCGCCCGCGGCGGCGTTCCACGGCCGGATCGACGCGGCCCTGATGGTCCACGACGAGCTGACCTCGGAGGAGCGAGCCGCGCTCTCGATGCTGGCCAACCACCAGGTCACCCTGCGCTGAACGCGGATCCAGGCTGAACCTGGATCCACCGATTTCCACCTGCTGCGCGCCACCATCTGGGCGCGCTGGCTGCGTTGCCGCCGCTCGGAAGACGCCCGGTATGCCGTCGCGACGGGCGCCTTGCCAGCACACCCATCTGGTGACGCTCGCGACGCCGCAAATCGGTGGATTCAGGCTGAACCTGGATCCCGGTGACGCGGCGCTGACCTGCGACGATCCGCTGCGCGCGAAAAGACACGCCCGGGAAGGTTGATCGAGCGGCCCGCGGCCCGCTAGCGTCGCGCACGGCCCGGTCGTTGTTGCCTCCCCCGTCGACATCGACCGGGCCGTCTTCTTGCCCCGGACGACGGCGGCCGGGACGACGAGCGACGCGAAGCGCCCATCCACGGATCCAGACTCAGCCCAGCGGGTCCCGCTCGACCGGGCAGCTCATGCAGCGCGGACCACCACGTCCCGAGCCCAGCTCCGAGCCGGCGATGCGCACGACCTCGATGCCCGCCTGCTCGAGTCGGGAGTTCGTCTCGTCGTTGCGTTCGTAGGCGACGGCGACTCGGGGAGCGATGGCCAAGGTGTTGTTGCCGTCGTCCCACTGCTCACGCTCGGCGGTGACCGGGTCGAGCCCGGTGTCGATCTGGTGGAGCGTGTCGATCTCCATCGCCTTCGCGGCCGCGACCAGGAAGTGCTCCGCGTGGGCGACGTGGAGCTCGAGTTCGTCGGGATCCGAGTCCGGCACCACGGTCACGGCGTACGCCGTCAGGGTGTCGGCGACGTTGGGGTACATCACGACCTTGTCGACGTCGACCATCGTGCAGACCGTGTCGAGATGCATCGTGGCGCGCTCCTGAGCGATCGGCACGGCCAGCACGGTGTGGGCCAGGCCCGCCGTGAAGACCTCACGGGCCAGCTGCTCGGCACCGGCGGGCGTCGTCCGCTCGCCGACCCCGATGGCGAGCACGCCGGGCGCGAGGAGCAGGACGTCACCGCCCTCGACGTGCTCGTGGCGCCACCCGTGCAGACGCGGAGCGCCGGCGAACCGGGGATGGGCGCTGTAGATCAGCTCGGTCAGCTGCGTCTCGCGGGCGCGGGCCGGCATCGCCAGGGACGTGATCGTGACCTGTTCGCGCACCCATACCGACGAGTCGCGGGTGAACAGGAGGTTGGGCAGCGGGTCGATCAGGAAGTCGTGGCGCGGGAGCAGGGACGTCACCAGCCCGAAGCCGCCGCGCACCTCGTCGTTGCGGACCCCGGCGGTCAGGTGCGTGGCCAGCTCCTCGGGCGAGGACTCGTGCAGCATCGGCCCGAGCCAGCGCCTCATGGTCTCGCCCAGGTGCAGACTGCCGAGCGCCGTCTCGATGGCCCGGTCACGCGCCCCGGCATCGGCGAGCGTCTCGACGAGCAGGTCCATGAGGTAGAGCACCTCGACGCCGCGCTCGCGCAGCGCTGCGGCGAACGCGTCGTGCTCGTCCTGGGCCCGCGCGACCCACGGGATGCCGTCGAAGAGGAGTCGGTCGTTGTTGCGTGGCGTCAGCCGCTTCAGCTCAGGACCGGGCCGATGGAGCATCACCGTGCGCAGACCACCGACCTCCGAGTCGGCTCCGACCGGGCGACCTGCACCACGGGTGGGGTTGGTCGACATGTGGCGCACTCTAGATGACCCGGTCATCCTCGGGTGACCGGCAGTCACGGATTCAGGGTCACCCGGCGATGACCTGGTACGCCGTCACGCCCGCGAGCAGGAAGCAGACCGCCGACCCCACGTAGTGGATCGTCGACAGCCGCAGGTAGCGCAGCAGGAAGCGGCCGGCCACGACCGCGAGGCCCGACACGGCGAGCAGCGCGACCCACGCACCGATGAAGACCGACACCGGCTGGTGGTAGCGGCCGACGAGGCTGATCGTCAGCAGCTGCGACAGGTCGCCCCACTCGGCTGCGAAGAGCACCAGGAAGCTGGCGCCGACCGCGGCCAGCCCCGCCTTGGGCGAGCTCGCCTTCGCGGCGTACTCCTCCTCGGTCGCGGCCTCCGCGGCGTCCGCCTTGGGTGCCTCACGCAGCAGCAGGAGCGCTCCGGCCAGGAAGATCAGCCCCGCGACGATCTCGACGAGGCGGTGGGGTAGCAGCGTCACCAGGCCGCCGACGGTGCAGGCGATCACCGTCTGGACCAAGAACGCCAGGCCGACGCCGACCCAGACGGCGAGCGGGGAGTAGCGGGTGGAGAGCACCAGCGCGGCCACGAACGTCTTGTCGGGGAGCTCGACCAGGAAGATCGCGCCGAAGGCGATCCCGATGACGGCGAGGTCCACCGCCCGAACCTATCCGGCGGCGTTTCGGCAACGGTTCAGCCCGTGCCCCCCAACCTGTTGCCTCCGTCGCCGCTCGGGTGTTGAGTCGACTCCGGGGTCGACCCACCTCATGCAGGGAGACGACGATGGCGAAGTTCGAGCACTACGAGCAGGGCACGCCGAGCTGGATCGAGCTGATGACACCCGACCAGTCAGCGGCCCAGACGTTCTACTCCGGCCTGTTCGGCTGGTCGTACGACGACCACGACCTGGGCGACATGGGCCACTACCTCATCCCGAAGATCGAGGACGACGAGATCGGCGGGATCAGCGGGCAGATGCCCGGCATGGAGGGCCATCCGGCCGTCTGGGGCGTCTATCTGGCGGTCGACGACGTCGATGCCACCACCGCCAAGGTCGAGCCGGCGGGTGGGAAGGTCGAGGCCGGGCCGTTCGACGTGAACACCAACGGCCGGATGTCGGCGATCCAGGACCCGACCGGTGCCCGGGTCGGCCTCTGGCAGGCGGCCGACACGATCGGCACCCAACGGGCCAACGAGCCCGGGACGCCGACCTGGAACGAGTGCGTCACAGGTGACGTCCCGTCGGCGGTGAAGTTCTACGGCGAGGTGCTCGGCATGGGCAGTGAGGCGATGGACATGGGTGAGGCCGGCAGCTACACCGTCCTGACCAACGTCGACGGCCGCCAGATCGGTGGCTGCATGGATCTCGGCATGCTCCCCGAGGGCACCCCGCCGCACTGGAACGTCTACTTCAACGTGGAGGACGTCGACAAGAGCGTGACCAAGGCCGAGGGCCTCGGCGCCAAGACGCTCGCTCCGGCGATGGACGTGCCCGGCGTCGGCCGGATGGCGATGCTGGCCGACCCGCAGGGTGCGGCCTTCTGGGTGATGGCGGCCGCGAGCGCGGCCTAGGTAGTACGCCGTTCTCGGGTACGGAAAGACCATGCTGCTGGTCCGCCCGCGCGACACCGTCACGACGTACCGCTGCCTGCGCATCGCCATGCCCGCTCTGGTGGTGCTGTTGGCGGTGTCCCTGGTCGACCAGGTGTTCTCACCCGACCCGAACTGCTGGCTCGGCTCGATCAGCGCCTACTACTACACCCCGTCACGCGCGGCGTTCGTGGCGTCCCTGACCGCGATCGGGGCGTGCCTGGTGATCTACGCCGGGAACACCCCGCGTGAGGACTTCGTCCTGAACGTGTCGGGTCTGCTGGCGTTCGTGGTCGCGTTCGTCCCGACGCCCCTCGCGAGGCTCAGCATCGATCCCGACCAGCCGTCGTGCCAGCGAAGCAACGTGCCGACGGGCGACCAGCTGACCGCCGCCGTCGACAACAACATGCTGGCGCTGCTCGTCACCGCGACGGTCGTGCTGGTGATCGCCTATGTCTTCAAGGTGGCCGGTACCGTCGGCGGCGGGCCGTCGCTCGCCCTGGCCCTGATGACGGCGCTAGTCGCCGCGGTCTGGGTCCTGTACGTCGTGGACCGCGGGCTGATCCGGGACGAGGCGCACCTGGCGGCATCGGTCGGGATGTTCGGCGGCATCATGGGGGTCGTCCTCCTGAACTCCCTGCCACGCCCGCGGCTCGATCCCCAGGCGGTGCCCGCGCCACCGGCGTACCGGCGGATCTACCTGGCGCTCTTCGTCGTGATGGCGGTGACCGGCACCGCGTTCGCGGTCGTCGCCTGGACCGGCCGCTACGAGCACACCGTCTTCTGGCTGGAGTCGGTGCTGACGGGGCTCTTCGCCGTGTTCTGGATCGTGCAGAGCAAGGAGCTGTGGAGGGTGGCGGCTCGCGAGCCGGCGGTCCAGGCGGCGGCCCTCTCGGAGCGTGCCGGTCAGCCGGTGCGGAACGCGTCGGCGGGATAGACCCCGAGCACCTTGACCTCGGTGGTGAAGAACGCCAGCTCCTCGAGGGCGCGCTGGACCGGAAGGTCCTCGGGGTGTCCGTCGACCTCGGCGAGGAACTGGGTCGCGGTGAACTCCCCGCCCACCATGTAGCTCTCCAGCTTGGTCATGTTCACGCCGTTGGTCGCGAAGCCGCCCAGGGCCTTGTAGAGCGCCGCCGGCAGGTTGCGCACGTTGAACACGAAGCTGGTCACCACCGGCCCCTCGCCGGCCGCGGGCTGCTGGAGGTGGCGGGAGAGTACGACGAAGCGCGTGGTGTTGTGCTCCTCGTCCTCGATGTCGTCGAGCAGCACCTCGAGGCCGTAGATGTCAGCGGCCAGGGGCGGCGAGATCGCCGCCTGGGTGGGGTCACCGGCCTCCTTCACCTCACGGGCGGCGCCTGCGGTGTCGCCGGACATCACCGGGGTGAAGCGGTGCTCGCGGATCACCCGGCGGCACTGGCCGAGCGCGTGCACGTGGCTGTGCACGGTCTTCACCTGGTCCAGGCTCGAGCCGGGGACGCCGAGGAGGGCGAACCGCACCCGCAGGAAGTGCTCGGCGACGATGTGCAGCGGGGACGTCGGCAGGAAGTGGTGGATGTCGGCCACCCGGCCGGCCACGGAGTTGTCGATCGGGATCATGGCCAGGTCGGCCTCGCCGCTCTCGACGGTGGCGAAGCAGTCCTCGAAGCTCGCGGCGGCGACCGGCTCCAGCTCCGGGAAGCGCTGCCGACAAGCCAGGTGCGAGTTGGAGCCGGGCTCGCCCTGATAGACGATCCGGTGCGACCCCTTCGCGATGTTGCTGGTGCTCACGCGCGTCAGTGTCACATGTTCGCCGCGGTCGCGATTACGCTCGCTCAGCGTGTGGATCCTCGACGTCGTCGCGATCGTGGTGGCGCTCGCCGCGGGAGCGCTGGCGGTGGTCGCGCTCAGGCGGCTGGCGGCGTACCGACGCGCACCCGGCGCCGAGGCGCTCCCCGAGGACGTGCAGGGGCTGCGGCAGGAGGTCGCCGCACTCCGGGTCGAGACCGGCGATGCGCTGCGGCACCTCGCCGTGGTGCGGTACGACGCGTTCGGCGACATGGGCGGACACCTCTCCTGGTCCCTGGCGCTGCTCGACGACTCCGGCAATGGCGTCGTCCTGACCTCGATCCACGGCCGATCGGACGCACGGACGTACGCCAAGAGCATCGCCTCCTGGAGCTGCGAGCAGCAGCTGTCGCCGGAGGAGGACGAGGCGATCGCCCACGCCCGGCCCTGACGTGCCCCTGCTCGACTCCGGCTGTCCCGTCGCGCCGAAGGTCACGACTGGGCCACGGTCCGGCGTTCCGCGCAACTCGTGAGCCGCGCGGTTCGTCCTTCCTGGTGACGGGCCTGCTCGGGGACAACAGGGGATGCGATGGCCACCACACACCTACCGGG
This sequence comes from Nocardioides sp., assembly GCA_025937085.1. Classification (GTDB taxonomy): domain Bacteria; phylum Actinomycetota; class Actinomycetes; order Propionibacteriales; family Nocardioidaceae; genus Nocardioides. The sequence continues at coordinate 629 of JAICSC010000092.1, read as the reverse complement.
GACGGGGATCGCAACGGGCTTGCGCAAGCACGGACGAACGGCGGTGATCGCCGGAGTCGCGCTTGCGGTCGCCGCGATCGTGGTGCCCTTCGGAGTGCGCGGACTGGACCGCGACGGCCCGCGCGAGACGGGTGCGATCGCGACCCTGCCCTCTCCCACGCCGGCGACCGCGGCCCAGCACACCGACTCCAGCGGCGACGCCGCCGTCGTCGGGCCGCGCGGGAACCTGCCGCCCCTCCTTGCGGCTGACGGGGACGGCGTCCGGGCCGGGATCCAGGACGGTACTCGGGTGCGGGTCGGAGACATCACCGAGGGGACGCTGCGTCGTAGCCACGCCGACGGCTGGCAGGTCATGGTCCGTTGGGACGGGCGACTCCAGCCGTTGCCGACCAGCGGGCACGTGGCACTCGGCGACGGGGTCTCGTGGGTCTCCGCCTCCGGCCTGCTCTACACGCGCGTCCCGACGTCCACGCCCGGACAGTTCCGTCTCTACGCCTGGGACCCGCACGGCGGATCGGCGTACACCCCTCCCTCCCTGGTGGCCGACAGCCTCGGCCGTGTCTGCTTCAACCCCTCGTTCACCGCGTTCGGAAACTGCCACGCGGCCGGGTGACCGCGGCGAGTCACTC
>JAICSC010000058.1 GCA_025937085.1 Nocardioides sp. | reverse complement strand
GGTGGCGAGCTGTTGCTGTGCGACGGCGAGCCGGCCGGCTACGTCACCAGCGCGGCGTACGGCGCCACCGTCGGCGCGAGCGTCGGGCTCGCGCTGCTGCGTGCCGACCGTCGGGTTCATCAGGGGGACCTGGACGCGTCGGCGTTCGAGATCGACCTGGCCGGGACGCGACACCCGGTCCGGGTGACGCTGCGCGCTCCGCTGGCTCAGGCGCCCGCGTAGATCTCCCGGATCACCTCCTCGATGTCCGGCTCCTGGATGGACAGGTCCGCCACGTCGTACGCCGCCGCGACGGCCGCGACGATCGGGGCCGCGCTCGCCCCGGCCGGGAAGCTGAGCCACTGCCGCGGTCCTTCGACCCGGTGCGTCTCGGCACCGTCCACGCAGATCGGTGGTGCTTCGTCCACCAGGTCGACCACGAGCGTGCGCCGCGACTCACCGCGTCGCTGCAGCTCTTCGAGCGCACCGTCGAACACCGCGGTCCCGTGGTCGATCACGATCACCCGGTCGCAGAGGGCCTCGATGTCCTGCAGGTCGTGGGTCGTCAACATCAGCGTGGTGCCGCGCTCGGCGTTCAGGGTGCGGAGGAACTCGCGCAGCCGACCCTTGCTGACCACGTCGAGACCGATCGTCGGCTCGTCGAGGTAGAGGATCTCGGGATCGTGCAGCAGCGCCGCGGTGATGTCGCCGCGCATCCGCTGTCCGAGGCTGAGCTGGCGAACGGGCGTGTCCAGCAGGTCGCCGAGGTCCAGCAGCTCGACGTACTCGTCGAGGTTGCGGCGGTGGCGGGCCTGTTCCACCCGGTAGATCTTCTGCAGCAGCTCGAAGCTGTCCCGCAACGGCAGGTCCCACCACAGCGTCGTGCGCTGCCCGAACACCACGCCGATCCGCCGCGCCAGCTCGGTGCGCTCCCGGCTCGGCTCGAGTCCGGCGACGCGGAGATGACCGGAGGTCGGCACGAGGATCCCGGTCAGCATCTTGATCGTGGTCGACTTCCCGGCGCCGTTCGGGCCGATGTAGCCCACCATCTCACCGGCCTCGATGGCGAAGGTCAGGTCGCGCACCGCCCGCACCTCCGACCGCAGGCGGGTGAACGTCCCGCTCCGCTTGCGGACCACGAAGGTGCGGGCGAGGTCGCGGACATCGATCAGATTCATCGGAACTCCCTTCCGCCGAAGTGGGACTTCTCCCGCGCCCAGGTGGGACTTCTCCGCCGGATCAAACGCGGAGAAGTCACACCTCGATGGCGGAGAAGTCCCACTTCGGCGGTCATGGTCAGCTCCCGGTGGAGGTGTAGTGGCGGACGCCGGTACGCCAGGCGAGCCCCGCGACGGTGAGGGTCAGCGCGGCGACGACCGGGGAGAAGACGGCGAACCAGGGCGGCATGCCGAAGGGGTCGGGGCGGTCGAGGAGGTAGAGGCAGGGATACCAGTTCACGAACGCCACCGGCACCACGAAGGTGAGCCCCTTGAGCACCTCGCGCGGGAAGATCGTCATCGGGTACTGGGTCATCGTGTTGCCGCCGTAGGTGAACGCGTTCGCGAACTCGGTGGAGTCGAGCGTCCAGAACTGGATGCACGAGAACGCGACGAAGAACGAGAAGAAGATGAGGCAGGACGATACGACCATCAACGCCGCCACTCCGCACTTCGACGGCGTCCAGTCGACCCACCAGGCGCCGTAGCCGAAGACCGCGAGCGCCTGGGTGATCCGGCCGAGCCGTCGGATCGCGAACCGGTCCGCACAGATCTGCACCAGGAGCGGAACGGGCCGGGTCAGCATCGAGTCCAGGGTCCCGGTGCGGACGTGCACCCCGATCTGCTCCACGCTTCCGATCACCAGGTCTGCCACGCCGATGCCGATCCCGCTCGCGCCGTACAGCAGTGCCACCTCGCGCAGGCCGAAACCGCCGAGGGCCGAGACGGTGTGGAACATCAACGCCAGACCCACGAAGTCGAGCAGGGTGATCAGCGCGCTCGAGAGCGTGAGCAGCCAGAACGACAGCGGATAGGCGAGCGAGGAGCGCACCCACATCCGGGCGATCCAGACGTACTCGCGAGGGGCTGCGCGCAGGTCAGCCACCCTGGACCACCACCTTCCGGGTCGCGGCGCCGAGCACGACCTGGCACAGGGCGAGGAGTACGGCGATCCACAGCGCCTGCACCGCGATCCCGGACACGATTCCGGTGCCGGCACGATGGCCCAGCCAGATGTCGGCGGGCGTCTGCAGGTACGACGCCCACGGCAGCGCCAGCGCGATGCTGCGCAGCGGCTCGGGGAAGATCACCAGGGGCAGCGTCATGCCGCTCAGGAAGATCGCCAGGACCCCGGACAGCGTCCGGACGCCCGTCTGGTCGAGCAGCCAGAATGCCGAGCACGCCACCAGGAACCGGATCGCGAAGCTGGTCACCACGGCCAGCACCAGGCTGACCACGAACCCGACCGCTGCGGCGGTGGTTCCCGGCAGCGCGATCCGGAACAGCAGCAGGCCGAGGACGGTGGGAGCGACCCCCCGGGTCAGCACGTGGTACGTCGCGCGGCCCAGGTCGCCGGCGAGGTACCAGCCGACCATGCTCACCGGACGGTAGAGGTCGATGGCGACGTCACCGGTCCGGATGCGGTCCGCCAGGTCGTCGGTGGTGCCGCCGCCCCACAGCGCGACCGTCATCAGCAGGGCCTGGCCGATCCAGACATAGGTGACCGCGTCGGTGGCGTCGTACCCTCCGGCGTCGGGCCGCTGGTGCCACAGCGCCAGGTAGGCGTAGCTGTAGATCACCCCGAAGACCGAGTTGGTGAAGATGCCCGCCAGGGTGGCGGTGCGATAGGTGCTGAAACGTCGGAAGGACCGCGCGGCGACGGCGGCGTACAGCACGTGGCTCTCCTTCCGGGCGATCTCTGCGCACGCCAAGTGACCCCGCCTCACGAAGAGGCGGGGGTGGTGGATCGTACGCGCTTGTCTGTTGCTGAGCGCCGTGTTGTGGGCCGCCCAGTCTCGCTGAAGAGGGCCCGGGCGGCAAGCCCCGATCGATGCCGGGATCAGTGCCGGTAGGTGCCCTTGATGATGGCGCGGCCCGCGGTCTTGAACGCGAGGTTGAAGCTCATCACCGCGTTGGACGCGCTGTCGTCGATGCCGAGGCTGTCCACGGTGACCGCGTGCACCACGAAGAAGTAGCGGTGCACCTGGTCGTTCGGCGGGGGTGCGGCTCCCATGAACCCGCGCGTGCCGCCGTCGTTGAGGAGCATGAAAGCGTTCCCGGGCAGGCTCGCACCCTCCGCACCGGCGCCGGTGTCGAGCGAGGTCACGTCTGCGGGCAGGTCCACCAGCGACCAGTGCCAGAAACCGTTCGGGGTGGGCGCATCCGGGTCGTAGCAGGTGACCGTGTAGCTCCTCGTGCCGTCGGGTGCACCGCTCCACGACAGCTGAGGCGAGGTGTTGCCGAACTCGGCCACCTGGTCGTCCTTGAGCGGCTGGCCGTCGGTGAGGTCGTCGCTGGTGACCGTGAACGAGGCGACCTTCGGGAGCAGATCGTACGGGTCGGGCTTCACGGGACGTTCGAGACTCATGGTCCGAACCTACTCCGCGACATCGTCCGGTTGCGGCTGAGGAGGTCGTTCTGCAACCGACCGCAACACGTCCGAGGGCTGGGCGACCACGGCCGCGGCCGGCACACCGCCCGATCATGGATCCCATGGAGGACCATCCGCCGTACCCCTCGGGTCTGCGGCTCGCGGGACGCCGGGTGCTGGTCGTCGGGGGTGGCCACGTCGCGCAGCGGCGGATCCCGGGACTCCTCGCCGCCGGGGCCGAGGTCGTGGTCGTCTCGCCGAGCGTGACCCCGGCGATCGAGGGCCAGGTGCTGGCGGGCGAGGTCACCTGGGTCGAGCGTGGGTTCGCCGACGAGGACCTGGCAGCGACCTGGTACGTCATCGCCGCCACGAACGACCCCGCCGTCAACGAGCAGGTCAGCCAGGCGGCCGAGCTCGCACGGATCTTCTGCGTCCGCTCCGACGACGGCGCCAGCGCCACAGCCTGGACTCCCGCCACCGGCCGGTACGACGGGCTGACCCTGGCCGTCCTGGGCCGCCGCGAGCCGAGACGTACGGCGGCCGTCCGCGACGCGATCGTGAACGCCCTCCACGAGGGGACCGTCGCCGCCGACGTACGCCGGCCTTCGGTGCCCGGCGTGACCCTGGTCGGCGGCGGTCCGGGGCACCCGGAGCTGATCTCGGTCGCTGGGCGCAGGGCCCTGATGGAGGCAGACGTCGTGGTGGCCGACCGACTCGCCCCACGTGAGCTCCTCGGCGACCTGTCCGCGACCACGGAGGTCGTCGACGTCGCCAAGCTGCCGCGCGGCCGCGCCGCCGCCCAGGAGGGGATCAACCGTCTGATCGTGGAGCGGGCGTTGTCCGGGCAGCATGTGGTGCGGTTCAAGGGCGGTGACAGCTTCGTCTTCGGGCGCGGCTTCGAGGAGATCGAGGCGTGCCGTGAGGCGGGAGTCGCGGTGCGGGTGATCCCGGGACTGTCGAGCCCGCTGGCGGTGCCCGCCGTGGCGGGCATCCCGGTCACGCACCGCGGCGTCGCGCATGACTTCACGGTCGTGTCGGGCCACCTCCCCCCCGGACATCCCGACTCGCTGGTGGACTGGGACGCCGTGGGTCGCCTGCGTGGCACGCTGCTGCTGATGATGGCTGTCGAGAACGCGTCGGCGATCGCCACCTGCCTGCTGGCCGCAGGTCGCGACCCCGCCACCCCGGTGGCGGTCGTCTGTGACGGCTCGATGCCGGGGGAGCGGACCGTCCTCACCACGCTCGTCGAGGTCGGCGCCGACGTCGGCCGGCACGCCGTACGCCCGCCGGCGATCATCGTGGTCGGAGACGTCGTGGCGGTCGCCCATCCGAACGTCTACGGTGGCCGAGGACCGGACGAAGCGAGCGTCTCGAGACCGTGGCCGAGCTGACCGAGGTCACCGACGCCGCCGACCCGCGACTCTCCGACTATCGCGACCTGCGCGACGTCCAGCTCCGAACCCATCTCGAGGCCGAGCACGGACTGTTCCTCGCCGAGGGCGAGAAGGTGGTACGCCGCGCGGTCGAGGCCGGCTTCACGGCGCGCTCGTTCCTGATGGCCGCCCGCTGGCTCGACGGCCTGGACGACGTGCTCGCCACCAGCACAGCACCGTGCTACGTCGTCTCGGAGGAGTTGGCCGAGCAGGTCACCGGCTTCCACGTCCATCGTGGCGCGCTCGCCTCACTGGAGCGTCGGCCGCTGCCGTCGGTCGGCGAGGTCCTCGCCGCCGCACACACCGTGCTGGTGCTCGAGGACGTCGTCGACCACACGAACGTCGGCGCGATCTTCCGCTGTGGCGCCGCGTTCGGGTTCGACGCGGTCCTCCTCGCGCCACGCTGTGCCGACCCGCTCTACCGCCGCTCGATCAAGGTCGGGATGGGTGCGGTCTTCTCGACTCCCTGGACCCGCCTTCCCGACTGGTACGACGCGCTGCCGGACCTCGCCTCCCGTGGCTTCACCACCGTGGCGCTCACCCTGGCCGCGGACGCCCTCCCGATCGAGCGCGTCGTGTCGGGGCTCGACCGGGTCGCGCTCGTGCTCGGCTCCGAGGGGCACGGGCTCTCGCCCCGCTGGGAGAGAACGGCCGACCGGCGGGCGATCATCCCGATGCGCGAGGGGATCGACTCGCTCAACGTCGCGGCTGCTGCTGCCGTCGCCTGCTACCTGACCGCGCGACGCTGACGCACCGGCAGGTGCCGGTGCGTCAGCGTGTGGATTCAGGCTCAGGCTGGGCTCGGCCCGTCAGATCGCGGAGGGCGCGGGCTCCTCGGACTCCGACTCGGACAGGATCTGCTCGACGCGCTCGCCCGGAAGCTGGCAGTACCAGGCCAGACCCAGGACGACGATCGTCAGGATGATGTTGGCGATGATGCCGCCGTTGAACCCGTAGACGTTCGCCTGTCCGGCGTCGGTCTTGTCGGCGACCCCGGAGTAGCTACCCAGATAGCTCGCGAGGAGGATCCCGGCGAACCACACCAGCACCCACCAGCCGTGCTCGAAGTCGAGCTGCGGGGCGCGCTTCTGGGCGTCGGTGAGCTGGAAGACCGCGAGCAGGACGTAGCCGATCGCGACGGCCACCATCATCTTCCAGACCTGGTCCCACCCGGCCCAGTACATGATCAGGTTCGTCGACAGCAGGGCCAGCGGTGCGATCACCCATGCGCCGGCCGCCCGGTACGGGCGCTCCTGGTTCGGGATCTGCTTGCGGAAGGTGAGCAGGGCGATCGACCCACTGCCGAAGGAGAGGACTGTCAGTGACGTGACGATGCCCACCAGGGCCTGCCAGCTCGGGAACGGCAGGAAGAAGATGCACCCGACGATGAAGGCCAGGATCAGGCTCGGCCACGGCACACCGTTGTCGTTGACCTTGGCCAGGATCGCGGGAGCGTTGCGGTTGCGTCCCATCGCGTAGGACATCCGGGCCGTGACGCTGGTGTAGATCAGGCCGGTGTCACCGGGGGAGATGAACGCGTCGGCGTACAGCAGCTTCGCCAGCCAGGCCATCCCGAGCACCGTGGCGAGGGTGGCCAACGGGCTGAAGTTGCCCGCACTGCTTCCGACCTGGATCAGGCTGCCGACGTCGTGCCAGCCGTGCTGCTTCAGCTTGGTGGGGTCCTGAGCGCCGATGAACGCGATCTGCAGCAGGATGTAGAGGATGCCGCAGATCACCACCGAGCCGATCAGGGTCAGCGGGACGTTGCGGCGCGGGTTGTCGGTCTCACCGGCCAGCTCGATGCCCTGGCGCCAGCCGAGGAACGAGAACGCGATGCCCGCGGCCGGGATGGCTTCGAAGGCGCTCTTGAGGCCGTACGGCGCGAACCCCTTGCCGTCGACGGTGTCCAGACTGAAGTTCGAGCTGTGGAACGCGCTGACCATGACCGCGACGATCACCAGCACGATCATGCCGAGCTTCCACCAGACCAGGACGTTGTTGATCCGCGCGAACCAGCGCACCCCGAAGTAGTTGACGATGACGAACACCGCCATCAGCCCGATCGCCACCAGCAGGCCCAGTCCGGTCAGGGTGGCGTTGTCGTTCTCGAGCCATCCCCAGTAGGACGTGGCGTAGGTGAGCACGGCGGAGACCTCGACCGAGGCCACGGCGGCACAGGCCAACCAGGTCACCCACCCCATGGAGTAGCTGGCGAAGGATCCCCAGGCGTAGTGCGGGTAGCGGGCGACGCCGCCGCTCCGGGGGAACATGACCCCGAGCTCGGCGTAGCTCAGCCCGATCAGCAGGAACATGATCGTGCCCACGACCCACGAGAGGACCGCCGCGGGGCCGGCCTCGCTGGAGGCGTGCAGCGAGCTGAACAGCCATCCGGAGCCGATGATCGATCCGATGGCCGTGAACAACAGACCGATGGTCCCGAAGTCCTTCTTCAGCCGCGGATCATCATCGGAGTAGCGCTCGATCTGTGGTGCCTCTGCTGTCATCCCAGTTCCGCCTCTCGGTCGCTCTGCATGCGCAACCGCGACCCAGTGGCCCTAGGACCGAGCAGGACCGGTTGCGTAAACACGCTAGCCCTCATTAACTCGGATGACGAGGTATCCCTCCGGGGCTCGCGTGTCGACAGGGGCGACCCGGACGTCGTCGCCCGGTCACTCGACCGAGGCGGGCACCGCCGGCCACTCGCGCGGAAAGTGGTCGGCGACCCGCTCGTGGTTCTTCTGCAGCCGCTTGCGCCAACGGGTGGAGAGCCGGTCACCGAAGACGGTGCCGACGGTGTGGTCGGTCTCGTGCTGCAGGCAGCGCGCGAGCATCCCGTCGCCGCTGAACGTCACTGCGCCGCCGTCGACCCCCGAGCCGTGCACCGTGGCCCGGTCCGGCCGCGCCAGTGGGACATACCCGCCCGGCAGTGAGAGACAGCCCTCGTCCTGCTCGTCGAGCCTGCGGTCCCTGCCCTCCGGCAGCACCACTTCGGGGTTGCAGACCACGCCGACGGTCCGCTCACCCGACGAGTCGTGACAGTCGAAGACGAACACCCGCAGGTCCACCCCGATCTGGCAGGCCGCCAGCCCGACCCCGTCGGCGGCGTACATCGTCGCGACCAGGTCCGCGACGAGTGCCCGGAGGGCGCCGTCGTACGCCGTCACCTCGGCCTGTCGGCGGTGCATCACCGGGTCGCCCCACCGGACGACCGGCCGAACAGTGCCGCCCTCCGGCAGGGGTCCGTACGGCGCGTGGACGGGCGCGGCGGGCTCCTGCGACATGCCGAGATCCTAGAAGTGAAGGACGACCCTGTGATCGGGCCCCTGATCGGGCCCTGTGATCGGGCGCACCCCGGGGGCCGGTGTCCGGAACTGTAACTCGGAGTTACATTGGAGCCATGCTGCTCCTCAGGAACCTGCGGCCCGGAGGCCGGCACGGGATCGCCGAAGGCGAGTCCCGCGACGCCATCGGGTACGCCGTCGCCGCGATCAACCGGCTCGCCCGCAGCGACCTTCTCGACCGGTGGGGGCTGCGGAGGCAGGCCGAGCAGGCGGTCTTCACGATCACCCGGGGAGGATTCCGGACAGCGACCACCGCCGGACGGGTCTTCGGGCGCGCCGGCCGACGCGGAAGGGGCGGGCAGCGGGCGGTGCGCCCACCCGCCCGCGGCGTCTTCGACCTGAGTCCGACCGAGGACGAGCAGATGCTCGTGGACGTCGTCACCGAGCTGGCGGCCGAGGTGATCCGCCCGGCCGCCGCCGACGCCGACGCCGCCTGCGCCGCTCCCGCGGGGGTCCTGAAGGCGGCCAACGAGATCGGGCTGCCCCTCCTCGGTGTCCCCGAGTCGCTCGGCGGGATCTCCGAGGAGCGCGCCGTGATGGCCGGGACGCTGGTCGCCGAGGCACTCGCGAAGGGTGACCTCGGTCTGGCGGTCGCAGCCCTGGCTCCGGGTGCGGTGGCGACCGCGGTCGCCACCTGGGGGACCGACGAGCAGCAGCAGACCTACCTGCCCGCCTTCACCGGCGACGACGTACCGGCTGCGGCTCTGGCGCTCACCGAACCGCGCCCGCTCTTCGACGCACTCGACCCGCGGACCACGGCCCGCCGCGACGGCGCGGACCTCGTGCTCGACGGTGTGAAGTCGCTGGTGCCGCGTGGTGCCGAGGCCGAGCTCTTCGTGGTGGGCGCCCGCCTCGACGGCAGCAACGTCCTGGTCCTCGTCGAGTCCTCGGCGGCGGGGATGTCGGTGGAGGCCGAGCCGGCGATGGGGGTACGGGCTGCTTCCCTCACCACCCTCGTCCTCGAGGGCGTCCGAGTCCCGGAGAGCAACATCCTCGGTGTGCTGGACGGCACCCCCGGCCACGCGTACGCCGAGTGCGTCCGCCTCTCGCGGCTGGCCTGGTGTGCGCTCTCCGTCGGCGTCGGACAGGCGGTGCTCGACCACGTCACGCCGTACGTCAAGGAGCGAGAGGCGTTCGGCGAGCCGATCGCCCATCGCCAGTCGGTGGCCTTCATGGTCGCCGACATCGCGACCGAGCTGCAGGCGATGCGGCTGTTGACGTGGAAGGCGGCCGCGCGGGCTGCCGCCGGGAACGACTTCTCCCGCGAGGTCGGGCTGGCGCGCACGCTGTGCGCCGACAAAGGCATGCGGATCGGGCTCGACGGCGTGCAGCTTCTCGGCGGCCACGGCTTCGTCAAGGAGCACCCGGTGGAGCGGTGGTACCGCGACCTCCGGGCCATCGGGATCATCGAAGGCGGGGTGCTGGTCTAGACGGCCCCACGAACTCCCCCGCTCCTCCCGCTCACGACTCCGTAGGGACCCGAAATACGATGGCCATCTCTCTCGACGACCCGAAGAAGCTCACCGGTCTGCGCGACCAGGCCCACCAGGTCGCGATGAACATGCTGCGGCCGATCAGCCGGAAGTACGACCGGGCCGAGCACGACTACCCCCAGGAGCTCGATCTGCTGGCCGCGATGATCGACGGTCTGTCGGAGTCCGGTGCGAGCAACGGGGCGGGCGCGGCCGGGGTGAAGCGGGACCATCCCGAGAACGACGGTGACGACGGGAGGGTGCGCAACGGTGCCAACCTCGCCTCGGTGCTGGGCATCGCCGAGATGTGCTGGGGCGACGTCGGGCTGCTGCTGTCGCTGCCGCGTCAGGGACTCGGCAACTCCGCGATCGCCTCGGTGGGCACCGCGGAGCAGCAGCAGCGGTTCGGCGACGTGTGGGCCTCGATGGCGATCACCGAGCCGGACACCGGATCCGACTCCGCTCGCATCCGCACCACGGCGGTCCTCGACGGCGACGAGTACGTCCTGAACGGCGAGAAGATCTTCGTCACCTCGGGTGAGCGTTCCGATGCGGTCGTGGTGTGGGCGACGCTCGACAAGGACCTCGGTCGGGCGGCGATCAAGTCGTTCGTCGTACCCAAGGGGACGCCGGGCATGACGGTCGAGCGGCTCGAGCACAAGCTCGGGATCAGGGCCTCCGACACCGCGACCATCCGGCTGGAGAGCTGCCGGATCCCGGCCGAGAACCTCCTGGGGTCGCCGGAGATCGACGCCGGCCAAGGCTTCGCGGGCGCGATGGCGACCTTCGACAACACGCGCCCCCTCGTCGCGGCGATGGCAGTGGGTTGCGCGCAGGCGGCACTGGATCTGACGCGCGACCTGCTCGCCCGGGCCGGTGTGGTGATCGACTACGACCGCCCGGCGGTCACCCAGAGCGCCGCCGCAGCGAGGTTCCTCCAGATGGAGGGGGACTGGGAGGCGGCGCGTCTGCTCATGCTCCAGGCGGCCTGGCTGGCCGACAACCGGAAGGCCAACGCGATGGAGGCCTCGATGGCCAAGGCCAAGGCCGGCCGGATGGCCTCCGACGTGACGCTGTCATGCGTCGAGCTCTGTGGCGCTGTCGGGTATGCCGAGGGCGAGCTCCTGGAGAAATGGGCTCGCGACTCGAAGATCCTCGACATCTTCGAGGGGACCCAGCAGATCCAGCAGCTGATCATCGCCCGGCGGGTGCTGGGACTCTCGAGCGCCGAGCTCCGGTAGTAGCTCACTCGTTGAGCGTGGCGAGCTCCCGCACCTCGTCCGGACCGTCGAGGCCACGGACCCCGACGAAGACGGTGCTCACGCCGAGCCCCCGCAGCTCGGCATAGCGGGCCCGGTGCTGGACGACGGTGCCGGCATGCGTACGTCGTGCGTACGCCGCCGCGGGGGTGCGGCCGCGCAGTCGCTCGACCTTGGCCCAGGCGTCGTCCCGGTCCCGGCCGACCACCGGGAGGTCGAGCACGGTGACCGCCACCTCGTCACGTGTGCGTCCGGCCGCCGCGAGGTGCCGGTCGAGGACGCCGAGCTTGTGCCGCAGGATCTGGGGCTCGGACGGCAGGTTGCAGGCGTCGCCGAGGCGGGCAGCAATCGCCAGCGTGCGCTGCTCACCGCTGCCGCCGACGATGATCGGGATGTCGTGGGCGGGCCGCGGGTACGACGTGGTCTCCGGCAGGGCGACCCGGCCATCGGCGTACGCCTTGGTGCCGGGTGCCCACAGCGCCCGGCAGGTCTCGATCGTCGCCTCGAGAAGGTCGAGCCGCACCGGTGCCGATGGGAACGGGATGCCGTACGCCGCGTGCTCGCGCTCCCACCAGCCCGCGCCGACACCCAGGAACGCGCGTCCGCCGGTGAGCGCGTCGAGCGTGGCCGCGGCCTTCGCGGTCACCCCGGCCGGACGGAACGTGGCGGGGGTGCACAGGGTGCCGAGCTCGAGCGAGGTCTCGAGGCCGGCGACCAGTCCGAGGGTCACCCAGGGCTCTGGGATCGGCTGCCAGGCGGAGTCGACCTGCGGGATCTGGATCAGGTGGTCCATCAGCGCCAGCCCACTGAACCCCGCCTCGTGCGCAGCCAGGGCCATGTCGCGCACCCACGCACCGGGGTCCTCGCCCCAGGGGAACCGGGACAGCTGCAGCACGACGCGCAACGGACGCTCCGGTCGAGGCGCCGATCGGTCGAAGGCCGCAGCCTCTGTGCGCACCCTCGTGCGGTGTGCTGCCACACCGCGAGCTCCAGGGCCGGCCGAGACGACCTCCAGGTGGTCCCAACCCTCATCCGCGAGGGCGTCGCGTACCGCGGCCGCACGTCGTACCTGCTCGGCGAGGACCGGAGCCGGCACCGGCCGGTCGCGGCGGGCGTTGCGGCGACGGCACTCGTCCCCGGGAGTGTCGAGGACGACCACGACGGACGGCAGCCCCGCGGCCCGCGCCGCGTCACGCCAGGCGAGGCGACGGTCGGGATCGAGCCCGAGGGTGTCGACCACGGTCGCCAGCCCCCGGGAGAGACGTGCCGCGACGATCCGCTCCAGCAGGTCGAAGGCGTCGGCGGTGGCGTCGAGGTCGGCGGGCCCGGAGCCGACGACGGCGCGCAGGTCGTCGGAGCTGACCACCTCCTCGCGGCGGTACCGGGCGACAGCCCACGTGGACTTCCCCGACCCCGCGGCACCGACGAGGACGACGAGGGCGGGATCGGGAAGAGGCACGGGTCAGCTGACGCTCTCGATGCGCGCCGCCTCGCCCGGCGTCGCGACGAGGTACGCCGGGTGGTCGAGGCAGGCGTCGGCGAAGGCCTTGGTCACCGACTCCTGCACGTCCGGCACCACTGCGCGCGGCACGAGCGCGATCGCCGAGCCGCCGAAGCCGCCGCCGGTCATCCGAGCACCGAGGGCACCGGACGCCCGGGCGGTCTCGACCGCCAGGTCGAGCTCGCGGCACGAGATCTCGAAGTCGTCGCGCATCGAGACGTGCGAGGCGTCCAGCACCGCGGCGAGCGCGTCCCAGCTGCGATCCCCGATCGCGCCGACGGCCTGGAGCACCCGGAGGTTCTCGGTGACCACGTGGCGCGCACGGCGACGCAGCATGGGGTCGTCGAGCGCATCGATGCGGCGGGGATCGGCGTCAGCCAGGCTCTGCACGCCGAGCGCGCGTGCGGCGTCGGCACTCTCGGACCGGCGGTTGCCGTAGCTGCCATCGGTGAGGGCATGGCTGACCCGGGTGTCGATCACGAGCAGGACCAGCCCGGCCTCCTCGAGCGGGAGCTCGACCGGGGTGGCACTCCCGTCGGCGAAGTCGAGCAGGAGCGCATGTCCTGCTCGGGCGAGCATCGCGACGGTCTGGTCCATGCCTCCGGTGGGGGCGCCCACGTAGTCGTTCTCCGCGCGGATGCAGGCCTCAGCCAGCTCGCGACGGACGGCCCGGTCGTCGAGGTCGAGACCGAGGAGGGCGGCCAACGCGGTGGCCACCGAGCACTCGAGTGCCGCCGAGCTGGACAGACCGGCGCCGACGGGGACCTCCGAGTCGATGGACGCCTCGAAGCCGGGGACGTCGTGCCCGTCGTCGCGTAGGGCCTGCACGACGCCCGCGACGTACGCCGCCCAGCCGTCGGGCCGGTCCTCGGCCCGGCCCTCCCAGACACCCTCCTCCTGTGCGCTGGAGAGGCTGAGCGCCCGGTCGGTGCGGGGGACCAGCGAGATCGTCGTGCGCTGGGGGAGTGCCAGCGGCAGACACAGGCCGCCGTTGTAGTCGGTGTGCTCACCGATCAGGTTGACCCGACCGGGGGCCGAGGCGACGAGCACGGGCATGGCGGCACCCTAGGGCCATGGGGCCGTCCGGCGTCTACCGCCGTGAGCTGTTGGCGGTGCGGCCCTTGACCACGCCGACGAAGGCCTGGGTGGTCTCGTCGTCGCGTTCGCGGAGCCAGACCAGGGCGATCGTCGTCGGTTCCAGATCGGTCACTTCGCGCTGCACGACGTCGGATCGATCGAACAGCCGGGCGATCGACATCGGCACGATCACGATGCCGGTGCCCGTTGCGACGGTCGCGATGGCCTCGCGCTGGGTCATCGGCGGCCACACCCGCTGTGGTGCGGTGGGCCGCCAGCCCGACGGGTGCGGGAGCACCAGCTGTTCGCCGTCGAGGTCATCGAGAGTGACCACGTCGACCGCGCCGACGAGGTGCTCGCGCCCGGCCACGACGACCGGAAGCTCGTCGTACAGCCGGACGCAGTGCAGCTCGTCGGTGTCCACCGGCAACCGCACCAATGCCATGTCGACCTCGTGTCGCCGTACGACGGCCTCCTGCTCGTCCTGGGTGACCGGCACCAGCTCGAACGGGCCGCGCCGCTGCTCGCGCCAGGCGCGGGCCCACTTGTCCGGGGTCGTGCCCGTGACGTAGGCGACGCGGAGCGGCTCGACCATCGGAAAAGGGTAAGAGATCTCCAGGAGGACGCGATGGACCGGGTCACCGTCGACACACGCGTCGGCGAGAACGGTGAGCCGGTAGTCGCGGTCGGCCGCCTCGCACAGGGTCGACGGGACCACCCGCCGGCAGCGGCTCGAGCCCGGCGACGACCGGCGTCGAGCGGGGACGTCAGGACTTGGGCAGCGTGATCGTGACCCGGCGGTTGGCGATCCGGCCCGCCTCGGTGGCGTTGGACCTGATCGGG
>JAICSC010000233.1 GCA_025937085.1 Nocardioides sp. | reverse complement strand
GGCCTGGGCTCGGCCCTGGTGGGCACGGTGTTCCTCGAGCTGGGAGGTGCCACGGGAGGGGCGGGCCCGGTCGAGGTGGTCCTCGTCGCGTCGGTCGTCCTGGTGCTGGTCACCGCGGTGGTGGCGGGACGACTGCGCCCACCTGCGGTGGCGCGTTCGGAGTCGCAACCTGAGTCGACCGGGCGACTGGTCGTGGACTGATCCGGAATTCCCTCGACATCCGGCGGCCCCAGGAGCAAGGTGGGGAGCGGCGTGTGGTCTCGGGAGGCGACGTACCTGCTCTCATCAGGGCCCCACAAGCCGTCGACGGGCAAGCCGTACAACTTCCCACACCGGAGTTGGTCACAAGCGGCGTGTCCGTCGGCCTCCCCGGGGGTCGGCCTCCCGGGATCGGCCGTGGGTGCGGTTGACGCGGCTGTTGCGTCGTTGACCTGCTGCCGCGGATCACCTGGGACACTGGCCGGATGAGCTACCCGTTCTGCAAGGGCCACGGCACGGAGAACGACTTCGTGCTGCTGCCCGACCACGACGGGTCGATCCACGGGGACCTGTCTGGCGACCGGGTCCGCGCGCTCTGCGACCGCCGAGCCGGGCTCGGAGCAGACGGCGTCCTCCGCGTCATCCACGAGCGAGGACGCTGGGATCCGACGGAGTCGGAGCTCAGGGGCCGCAGCGAGACCGAAGTGAGCTTGCTCGCGAGGTGGCCTGACATCGAGCCGGATCCCGAGCCGCCTGAGTGGTTCATGGACTATCGCAACGCCGACGGCGGGATCGCAGAGATGTGCGGCAACGGCATCCGGGTCTTCGCGCTGCACCTGTACGACGAGGGGCTGGTCCCGCCGGACGAGCCCGTCCGCATCGCGACCCGCGCCGGAGTGAAGACCGTGACCCGCGAGGGCGATCTGTTCTGCGCCGACCTCGGGGTCGCGACGATCCTCGGGGAGACCAAGGTGACCGTGGGCGAGCGGTCGTGGCCGGCGGTCCATGTCGACCTGGGTAACCCGCACGCGGTCGTGACCGTCGACGACCTGGCCGAGGTCGGGTCGCTGCTCGAGGAGCCGGCGTACGACGTCGAGCTGTACCCCGACGGCGTCAACGTGGAGTTCGTCGTCCGCCGAGGTCCCGGCCACGTCGCGATGCGGGTGCACGAGCGCGGCTCGGGGGAGACCCGCTCCTGCGGAACGGGCGCGTGCGCCGCGGCTGTCGCGACCGCACCGGAGGGTCCGGGGCGCTGGCGGGTCGACGTACCCGGCGGACGCCTGGAGGTCTCCCGCGACGAGCGCGGTCGTGTCTCCCTGATCGGCCCGGCCGTGATCGTCGCCCGCGGTACGACGTCCCTCTGACGCCGAAGTGGGACTTCTCCGCGGCCGAAGTGGGACTTGTCCGCCGCCGAAGTGGGAGAAGTCCGCTGCCACTCTGGAGACCTCCCACCTCGCGCCCGGAGAACTCCCACCTCGCGCCGGGAGGCTTCCCACCTGGCGCCCGGAGAACTCCCACCTGGCGCCCGGAGAACTCCCACCTGGGTGCGGGAGAAGTCCCACTTCGGCGGTCGCTAGGGTCGGCGGCATGGAGATCTCAGGTTCGGTGGCCCTGGTCACCGGTGCCGCATCGGGCATCGGTGCGGGGGTGGCCCGCCGGCTCGCCGCGGCCGGCGCGACCGTGGTGGTCGCCGACGTACAGGACGACAAGGGCAAGGCGCTGGCCGACGAGATCGACGGGGCCTTCGCCCACGTCGACGTCACGAGCACCGACGACATCGTGGCCGCTGTCGACCAGGCGTCCGAGCTGGGGAGCCTGCGGATCCTGGTGAACTCGGCCGGCATCGGCCCGGCCGCGCGGACGGTCGGCCGCGACGGCACCTACGACTCGGCCCACGACCTCGACCTGTACAAGAAGGTCATCGCGATCAACCTGGTCGGCACCTTCGACATGATCCGCATCGCCGGTACGGCGATGTCGCGGCTCGAGCCGCTGGAGACCGGCGAGCGTGGCGCGATCGTCAACCTGGCGAGCGTGGCGGCGTTCGACGGCCAGATCGGGCAGGCGGCGTACTCCTCCTCCAAAGGCGGCATCGTCGGCATGACCCTCCCCGTCGCCCGCGACCTCGCCGCGATCGGGGTGCGCGTCAACACCGTCGCGCCGGGCCTGATCGACACCCCGATCTACGGCGAGGGGGAGAAGGCCGAGGAGTTCAAGGCGCGGCTGGGCGAGTCGGTGCTGTTCCCCAGGCGGCTCGGTACGCCGGACGAGCTCGCCTCGATGGTGCTGGAGTGCCTGCGGAACTCCTACCTGAACGCCTCGGTCGTCCGGGTCGACGGCGGCATCCGGATGCCTCCCAAATGAGTCGACATGACGGGCCGGTGATCGCGCCGTGAGAGCCGTCGTCGTCGAGCGCCCGGGCGGCCCCGAGGCGCTCACCATGGTCGAGGTCCCACGCCCGCTGGGAGGGCCGGAGGAGGTGGTCATCGACGTCGAGGCGGTCGGGGTGAACCCCGTCGACCTCGGCAACCGTGCCGACCCGAGCTGGGCCGGCATCAGCCCGCCGTACGTCGTGGGGTACGAGCTCGCGGGCCGCGTCGTCGACAGCGACGAGCCGGTCTGGGCGCTGCTGCCGGTGCAGGGCACGACCCAGGGTGCGCTGGCCGAGCGGGTCGCCGTACCCCGTCAGTACGTCGCGCCCCGGCCGCCCGAGTTGGACCCGATCGTCGCGGCTGCCCTGCCGATGGCCGGGTGCACGGCCCTGCAGGTGCTGCAGCGGATGCCACTGGCCGCCGGCTCGTGGGTGCTCGTGCACGGCGTCGCCGGCGGGGTGGGGCACCTGCTCGTGCAGATGGCGCGCGGGCTCGGGCTGCGCGTCGTCGCCGCCACGCGCTTCGACGACCGCCGTCGGGTCGAGGAGCTGGGAGTCGACCTCTGGCTGGACCGGTCGGACGCCACGCCGGCCGCCACCGCCGTCGAGAAGCTCGGCGCCGAGCTGGACGCGGTCGTCGACCTGGTCGGCGGCCAGCTCGAGCCGTCACTGCCCTACGTCCGCGTCGGCGGGCACGCCGCGACGATCGTCGACCTCACCGGCGACCTCGACCTGGCGATCGACCGCAACATCGACCTGCACGGGGTCCTGATGCGCGCCGGTCGCGACCGTCTCTACGAGCTGGCCGCCGAGGTCTCCGCCGGCGTACGACCCCACGTGGCCGACACCTACCCGCTCGAGCGCACCGCCGACGCGCACCGGCGCCTCGAGGCCGGCCGGGTCGGCGGCAAGCTGGTGATCACCCTCTGACTCTCGTCCGCAACGTCATCCGGATCGCGACCTATAGGTCCCCATCCGTATGACGTCCGAGGTCAGGCCCGGACGCGGGCGGACGTCGGGTCGTACATCGGGCGCAGCGAGACCTCCGCGGCGTACCGCTCGCCGGCGATGTCGACCTCCCAGGTGCCGGCGGCCAGCCAGTCCTGGGTGACCTTCTCGTCCGACCCGCCCTTCGACGCGACGAAGGCGAGGCCGACCGAGGCGCCGAGGGTCCAGCCGTACGACGCGGCTCGGACGTAGCCGACCACCTCGCCGTCACGGAGCACCGGCTCGGCGTGGTACAGCAGCGGCTCGGGGTCGATCAGCTTGATCTGGACCAGCCGCTGTCTCGACGGGAACGCCGCCTTGCGCGCGACCAGCGCCTCCTTGCCGCGGAAGTCGGTGTCCCACGCGACGGCGAAGCCGAGCCCTACGTCCAGTGGACAGTCTGTGTTGTCGATGTCGTGGCCGTAGTCCCGGTAGGCCTTCTCCATCCGCAACGAGGCCAGCGCCTTGAGCCCGACCGGCTGCACGCCCTCGCCCGCGGCCAGCGCGTCGTACAGCTCGAGCGCGCGGGCGGCCGCGACGTACAGCTCGTAGCCGAGCTCGCCGAGGTACGTGATCCGCGCGCAGGTGACCGGGACGCCGGCGACGTCGATCTCACGGACACCCCGGAAGGGCCACACGTCGGTCGAGAGGTCGGCGTCGGTGAGCTTGGCGAGCACGTCGCGCGACAGCGGCCCTTGCAGGTTGAGCTGGGCGTCCGACGTGGTCACGTCCTCGACGCGTACGTCGCGACCTCGTGCGGCGCGGCCGAGCAGTCCGGCGACGTGGCCGTGCGCCGTGTCCGACGCGACCACCCAGAAGCGGTCGTCGGCGAGCTTGGACACGGTCAGGTCCGCCTCGATGCGCCCGTCGTCGTTGAGCCACTGGGTGTAGGTGATCCAGCCGGGGTCGCCGTTCACGTCACCGACGGAGAGGTGGTCGAGCATCGCGCCGGCGTCCGGGCCGGAGACCGAGAACTTCGCCATGAACGACATGTCCATCAACCCGACGCCCTCGCGGACGGCCCGGTGCTCTACCTCCCACTCCGCGAACCACGGCGCCCTGCCCCACGTCGGCTCGGCCTCGGGGGTGCGGCCCGGCCCTGCGAACCAGTCCGCGCCCTCCCAGCCGGAGACCTCGCGCAGGTAGCCCCCGTTGCCCACCAGCCGGTCGTGCACCGGCGAGAGCAGCCGGTCGCGCATCGTGTGCAGCTGCTTGCCCGGCGTGTGGGCGGCGTACACCGTGCCGAGGATCTCGGTGGTGCGTTCGCGGCGGTACGCCGGCTCGAGCTGGTCGGTGCGGAAGCGCGCGACGTCCCAGGCGGTGACGTCGACGTCGGGGAGGCCGCTGATGATCCAGTGCGCCAGCACCCGGCCGAGGCCACCGGCGGACAGCACGCCGACGGAGTTCATGCCGGCCGCGACGAAGTAGTTCCGGATGCCCGGCGCCTCGCCGACGGCCGGCATCAGGTCAGGAGTGAACGACTCGGGACCGCAGAAGAACGTCCGCACGCCGACCTCGAGGGTCACCGGCACCCGTGCCATCGCGGTCTCCAGGAACGGACCCATCCGGTCCCAGTCGGGCTTGAGCGTCGTGAAGGTCGCGTCGCGCGGGATGCCGTCGACCGACCACGCGGCGGCATGCGGCTCGAACAGGCCGACCATCATGCCGCCGCCCTCCTCGCGGTAGTAGCCGTACGACGCGGGGTCCTCGAAGATCGGCCCGTTCGGGTCGATGCCCTCGACGGTGTCGGTGATCAGGTAGTAGTGCTCCGCCGCCTGGTTGGGGATCACCACGCCGCTCTTCTCACCCAGCTCGCGGGCCCACATGCCGGTGCAGTTCACGACGTACTCGCACTCGAGTGTCTCGCCGGTCTCGACGCGTACGCCGCGCACCTCGCCGTCCTCGACTACGACGTCCTCGACCCGGACGCCCTCGACGATGCGGACGCCGAGGTTCTTCGCGCCGCGAGCCAGCGACTGCGTGAGGTCGACCGGGTTGACCCGCCCGTCGCCGGGGACGTGGAAGCCGGCAAGCAGGTCGTCGGTCTTCGCCCAGGGGAAGAGGTCGGACATCTCCTTCGGCCCGATCTCCTCGACCTCGAGCCCGAGGTGGCGCTGGAACGCCGCGACCCGGCGGTACTCGTGCAGCCGGTCGGCGTCCGCCGCGGCCTCGATCAGCCCGACCGGCTTGAACCCGGTCGACACCCCGGTCTCGGCCTCGAGTCGTGCGTACAGCTCGCGGGAGTAGAGCCGGATGCTCGTGCTGGTCTCGGACGTGGACCCGAAGCAGGTCATCAGCCCCGCGGCATGCCACGTCGTACCGCTGGTCAGCCGGTCGCGCTCGAGGACCACGACGTCGGTCCAGCCCTCGTGGGCGAGGTGGTAGGCGACCGAGCTTCCGATCACGCCGCCCCCGATGACGACGACCCGGGCCCGGTCCGGCAGTGCAGACGACGGTGCAGATGACGGTGCAGATGACAGTGCAGACGACGGTGCAGATGACGGTGCAGACGTCGGGGCAGGCGGGGTCACCGGCACAACCTAGCGGGGTCGGCTGGCCCGGCGGACCGGCTGGCTGGCCGTTCACCGCCGCCCGCCGTACGCGGTACGTCGTACGCCGCGAGCAAACCGGTTC
>JAICSC010000106.1 GCA_025937085.1 Nocardioides sp. | reverse complement strand
GATGGTTCCGTTCAAGCCGTACTTCCTCGGCCAGGAGGCGTCGCCGTACATGCGCGCGGTCAGCGTGCAGAAGTGCATCCGGACGCCCGACATCGAGGACGTCGGGAAGACCACGCGGCACGGCACGTTCTTCGAGATGTGCGGCAACTTCTCGTTCGGCGACTACTTCAAGGAAGGAGCCGTCGAGTACGCCTGGGACCTGGTCACCAGATCGCAGACCGACGGGGGCTTCGGGCTGGAGGAGAGCAGGCTGTGGCCCTCGATCCTGGCCGGCGACGACGAGGCGCTGCAGATCTGGATGAAAGTCACCGGCCTGCCCAGCGAGCGGATCGTCAAGCTCGGGCCGAAGGAGAACTACTGGTCGATGGGCGTGCCCGGGCCGGGCGGCCCCTCCTCGGAGATCCTCTACGACCGTGGCCCCGAGCACGGCCCGGACGGTGAGTTCGAGACCACCGAGCGCCTGGTGATGCCGGCCAAGCTCGAGGACCGCTACCTCGAGATCTGGAACCTGGTCTTCATGCAGGACGAGCTGTCCGCGGTGCGGTCCAAGGAGGACTTCGACATCGTCGGGCCGCTCCCGAAGCGGAACATCGACACCGGGATGGGCCTGGAGAGGGTGGCCTATCTGCTCCAGGGCGTCGACAACATGTACGAGATCGACGTGATGTACCCGGTGATCGAGAAGGCCGAGCAGCTGACCGGTCGTCGGTACGGCGCCGACCACGAGGACGACGTGCGGATGCGGGTGGTGGCAGACCACGTCCGGAGCTGCCTGATGCTGGTCGCCGACGGCGTCACCCCCGGCAACGAGGGGCGGGGGTATGTCCTGCGACGCCTGCTGCGGCGGGCCGTGCGGTCGATGCGTCTGCTCGGCTGCGAGGACCGCGTGCTGCCCGAGCTGCTGCCGGTCAGCCGCGACAAGATGGGCGAGACCTATCACGAGCTCCACCGCGACTGGGAGCGGATCTCCCAGGTCGCCTACGCCGAGGAGGACGCGTTCCGGCAGACCTTGAGGGCCGGTACGACGATCTTCGACCAGAGCGTCGCGCAGGTGAAGCAGAACGGTGGCACCGTGCTCGGAGGCGACCGCGCGTTCGCCCTGCACGACACCTACGGCTTCCCGATCGACCTCACCCTCGAGATGGCTGCCGAGCAGGGGCTGGAGGTCGACGAGGTCGGCTTCCGCGAGCTGATGGGTCAACAGCGGCAGCGGGCCAAGGAGGACGCCCGCGCGAAGAAGGGCGCCCACGCCGACACCACGGCGTACCGCCAGGTGGCCGACGAGCTGGGCACGGCCGTCGACTTCACCGGCTACCGCGAGGTGGTCAGTGAGGGCAGCGTCCGCGGCATCCTCCGGGACGGCGAGGTCGTCCCTTCCGCCCGCGAGGGGGAGGACGTCGAGCTCGTGCTCGACCGCACCCCGTTCTACGCCGAGGGCGGCGGGCAGCTCGCCGACCAGGGCGTCATCGAGCTCGGCAACGGCGCCCGGGTCGAGGTCCGCGACGTGCAGTCGCCGATCACCGGGCTGATCGTGCACACCGCGCGCGTGGTCAGCGGTGAGGTCACGCCCGGCGTCGGTGCGCACTCCGAGGTCGACATCGAGCGACGGAGGTCGATCTCACGCGCCCACACCGCGACCCACATGGTGCACAAGGCGTTCCGCGAGGCGCTGGGGGAGACCGCGACCCAGGCCGGCTCGGAGAACGCTCCGGGCCGCTTCCGCTTCGACTTCTCCGCGGCCGGCGCGGTGCCGACCTCGGTGATGCAGGACGTCGAGGCGCGGGTCAACGACCTGGTGCTCTCCGACCTCTCGGTGCACGCGGAGATCATGAGCCAGGAGGAGGCCGTCCGCTCCGGCGCGATGGCGCTCTTCGGGGAGAAGTACGGCGATCGGGTGCGCGTGGTCTCGGTCGGCGACTGGGCGCGCGAGCTGTGCGGCGGCACCCACGCCGAGCGCTCGGGCCACCTCGGGGTGATCAAGCTGCTGGGCGAGTCGTCGATCGGCTCCGGCGTACGCCGTGTCGAGGCGCTGGTGGGCGCCGACGCGTACCGTTTCCTGGCACGCGAGCACGTGCTCGTCGCCCAGCTGTCCGAGGCGCTCAAGGCGCGTCCGGAGGAGCTGCCCGAGCGGGTCAACGACATGGTGGAGCGCCTGCGGGCGGCGGAGAAGGCGCTGGAGCAGACCCGGATCGCGCAGCTGTTGTCCCAGGGCGCACAGCTCGCGGCGGACGCGGCCGACGTGAACGGCATCCGCCTGATCAGCCTGCGGATCGACGGCGCCGACGCCGGCGACATCCGGACCATGGCGCTGAACCTGCGCAGCCGGCTCAGCCAGGAGCAGCCGGGTGCCGCGGTCCTGGTCGGCGTGAAGGACGGCAAGGTCGCGGTGGTCGCCGCCACCAACGACCGGGCCCGTGAGCGCGGAGTGAAGGCGAACGACGTGCTCGCGGCCGTGATGCCGCTGGTGGGCGGCCGCGGCGGCGGCAAGGACGACGTCGCGCAGGGCGGCGGTACCGATGCCTCCCGGATCGACGAGGCGTTGTCGGCGGCCCGCGCCGCGATCGCGCAGGCTGTCGAGAACTGACCGCGGTGAGACCCGGCGTACGCCTCGGGATCGATCCCGGGGAGGCCAGGATCGGCGTCGCCCGCAGCGACCCGAGCGGGTTCCTGGCGACCCCTCTGGAGACGGTACGCCGCGGCAAGGGCGACCTGGCCCGGCTGGCGCGGCTGGTGCGCGACGAGGAGGCGCTCGAGGTCGTGGTCGGGCTGCCGCGTTCGTTGTCGGGTGGCGAGGGCCCCGCCGCGACCAGGACCCGGGAGTTCGCCACCCGGCTGGCCGCGCGGATCGCACCGGTGGCGGTGCGGCTCCAGGACGAGCGCCTGACCACGGTGAGCGCGGAGGCTATGCTGCGCGACCGGGGAAAGAAGGGTGCCGAACGGCGGGCCGTGGTCGACCAGGTTGCGGCGGTGCTCATCCTGCAGCACGCCCTGGACACCGAGCGGGCGACCGGTCGTCCGCCCGGGGAGATCGTACGGGGAGAGACCGTGACAGGAGAGTCATGAGCCACGACGCGAACGACGATGGCGTCGACCCCGCGACCGAGCCCGACACCGACCCCGGCCCAGGGGCGCCGGAGGAGCCGGAGGAGCCGGAGGAGCCGGACGGCTACGACCCTCCCTATCTGGGGGGAGCGCGCAAGAAGAAGCGCGGTTTCAGCGGCTGCCTGGCGGTCATCGTGGCGCTGGTCGTGGTCGTGGGTGGCGCCTACGTGGCCGGGACCAAGGGCTTCCACTACCTCAAGGACCACCTGTCGCACGCGGCGGACTACTCCGGCCCCGGACACGGTCAGGTGCTGTTCGAGGTGAAGCAGGGTGACTCGACCTCGACGATCGGCCGCCACCTGAAGGCCGACGGGGTCGTGGCGTCGGTCGAGGCGTTCATCAACGCGTCCGACGGCAAGAACACGATCCAGGTCGGCTTCTACCAGCTGAAGAGGAAGATGGCTGCGGACGACGCCTTCAAGGTGCTCAACAACCCGAAGAACATCGTGAGGGCCACGGTCACCATCCCCGAGGGTCTGCGGGCCGTCGACATCGTGGCGATCCTCGCGGCCAAGACGAAGTACTCGGTGGCCGACTTCGACGCCGCCCTGAAGAACACCTCGGCGTTGGGGCTGCCGGCGTACGCCCACGGCAACCCGGAGGGCTACCTGTTCCCCTCGACGTACGGCTTCGGACCGACCGAGAAGCCCATCGACATGCTCACGGACATGGTCGACCGGTGGAAGCAGGCCGCGACCGACGACGACCTGGTCGCCGGCGCCCAGAAGGTCGGCCGGACACCGGCCGAGATCATGACGATCGCCAGCCTGATCCAGGCCGAGGGTCGCGGCAGCGACATGCCGAAGATCTCGCGGGTCATCTACAACCGCCTCGACGGCCCTGGAAGCCGGCAGGGCACGAACGGGCTGCTGCAGATCGATGCGACCGTCAACTACGCCCTCCACCGCAAGGGCGTCGTCGCCGTGACGACCGACGAGACGCAGAACACCGACTCGCCGTACAACACCTACAAGTACCCCGGGCTCCCGCCTGGCCCGATCAACTCCCCGGGTGACGCGGCCATCAAGGCCGCGCTGAAGCCCGCGGACGGCCCTTGGTACTACTACCTGACGGTCAACCTCCGCACCGGAGAGACCAAGTTCGGCACCACCTACCAGGACTTCCTGGGGTTCAAGCAGGAGTACGACCAGTACTGCACGACGTCGTCGCGTTGCTGAGCCGTCGAGGGGACTGATCGTGCGCTGCGCCGTCCTGGGTGACCCGATCGAGCACTCGCTGTCACCGGTGCTCCACCGGGCGGCGTACGCCGCGCTCGGGCTGGACTGGAGCTACGACGCCGTGCGGGTCGCGGCCGGCGGCCTCGCGGCGTACGTCGCGGGGCTGGACGAGGAGTGGCGCGGGCTGTCGCTGACCATGCCGCTCAAGCGCGAGGTGGTGCCACTGCTGACGTCGCAGGACGACTGGACCCGGATCTCGGGGGCGGCCAACAGCCTGCTGCTCGACCCCGACGGCGGGCGGCACGGACTCAACACCGACGTTCCCGGTGCGGAGGCGGCGCTGGGAGAGGCGACCGACTCGCGGTTGAGGGGCGCGCTGGTGCTCGGTGGTGGTGCGACCGCCACGTCGGTCCTGCTGGCGCTGGCCGAACGTGGGCTGGAGCGCGCCACGGTCGTCGTCCGTGACCCGGAGCGGGCCGCCGACACCGTGGCCGCGGTCTCCCGCCACCCGCGAGCGCCCGGGCTGACCGTGATCACCTTCGACGACCTCGCGGTCACGACGGGCGACGTCGTGGTCTCGACCGTCCCCGCGGAGGCACAGACCGAGACCCTGCTGGACGCCGTGCGCGAGGTACCGGTGGTCTTCGACGTGGTCTACGAGCCGTGGCCGACGCGGCTCGTCGCCGCGGCGCGAGCCGAGGGCCGCACCGTCGTGACCGGCTTCGATCTTCTCCTGTGGCAGGCGGTGGACCAGGTCCGGGCGATGACCGGACGTTTCGAGGTTCCCGTGGACGCGATGCGCGCGGCCGGCGAGGCCGCCCTCGCCGAACGCGCCGAACAGCACCGTTCCGGCGGAACGTTGCACTAGCGTCCGACGCGTGGACTCCGACCTGCTGGCCGCCGTCGTGGCTGCGGTAGTGGCCGGCCTGGGCGGATGGTTCGTCCCACGGCTGATCGCGCGCATCCCCGAGGTCGAGCCCCAGCCGGCGGACGACAGCACGGTCACCGACAAGGCGGACGACCCGCCCGAGCCGTTCGCGGACATCGCTGCCCTGCCCGGGCTCGCGTGGCGTTCGGTGGTGGTCGCGGCGCTGGCCGGGGCCCTGCTCGGGGCGGCGATCGGCCGGCACTGGGCATGGCTGTTGTGGGTGCCGCTGGTGCCGGCGTACGTCGCCCTGGGCGTCGTCGACTGGCGCACGAGGCTGCTGCCGACATACGTGATCGCCCGGTTGTACGTCGTGCTGGTCGCGCTGGCCCTCGTCGGCTGGGCGGTGACCCGGGACACCGGTGCGCTCGTCCACGCGGCGCTCGGCTGGCTGGCCTACGGCGGGCTGTTCGTGGTGCTCTGGTTCATCTACCCACGCGGCCTCGGGTACGGCGACGTCCGACTCTCCGGAGTCCTCGGGATCGCCCTCGGCTGGCTCGGGTGGGGGCCGGTCCTGGTGGGGTTGTACGCCGGTCTGATCCTCGGCGGCGTCCTCGGCCTGGTGCTGAGCCTGCTGAAGATCGTGGACCGGAAGAACAACCCGTTCGGCCCGTCGATGCTCGTCGGTGCCGTCGTCGGGGTTGTGTGGGGCGGCTCGCTCTGGTCCGGCTTGTACGGCGGATAGGCTCCCGGCACCGCATCTTCTGCGTGGAAGACTGACGCCCATGCTGCGCTGGCTCACCGCCGGGGAGTCCCACGGTCCCGCCCTGGTCGCGATCCTGGAAGGACTGCCGGCGCACGTCGCCATCACCTCCGACGACATCGCCCGGGCGCTGGCGCGGCGTCGCCTCGGCAGGGGCCGCGGGGCGCGGATGAGGTTCGAGCAGGACGAGGTGACCATCCTCGGCGGCGTCCGGCACGGCCGCACGATGGGCGGTCCGGTGGCGATCGAGATCGCGAACAGCGAGTGGCCCAAGTGGGAGAAGGTGATGGCCGCCGACCCGGTCCACCCGGCCGAGCTCGAAGGCTTGGCCCGCAACGAGGCCCTGACCCGCCCGCGCCCGGGCCATGCCGACCTGGTCGGGATGCAGAAGTACGGCTTCGACGAGGCTCGGCCGGTGCTGGAGCGCGCCTCGGCCCGCGAGACTGCCGCCCGCGTCGCGCTCGGCAGGGTGGCCGCCGGGTTCCTCGAGCAGGCCGCCGACGCGCGGCTGGTCTCACACGTGGTCGAGCTCGGTGGTGTCCGCGCGCCTGCGGGAGTGGTCCCCGGCCCCGACGACGCGGCACGTCTGGATGCCGACGAGGTGCGATGCCTCGACCCCGAGGCCAGTGCTGCCATGGTCGCGCGGATCGACGAGGCCCACCGGGATGGCGACACCCTCGGCGGGGTCGTGGAGGTGGTGGTCCACGGGCTCCCGCCCGGCCTCGGCTCCCACGTCCACTGGGACCGGCGGCTCGACGCGCGGCTGGCCGGGGCCCTCATGGGCATCCAGGCGATCAAGGGCGTCGAGGTCGGCGACGGCTTCGAGCTGGCCGCCACGCCGGGCAGCCTGGCCCATGACGAGATCGTGCCGACCGACGCGGGCATCCGGCGTACCGGCGAACGCTCGGGTGGCACCGAGGGCGGCATGTCGACCGGCGAGGTGCTGCGCGTGCGCGCCGCGATGAAGCCGATCGCCACCGTGCCGCGTGCGCTGCGCACCGTCGACGTCGCCACCGGCGAGGCGGCCGTCGCCCACCACCAGCGCTCGGACGTCTGTGCTGTCCCCGCCGCCGGGGTCGTCGCCGAGGCCATGGTCGCGTTGGTGCTGGCCGACGCGGTGCTGGAGAAGTTCGGCGGGGACGCGGTGTCCGAGACGCGGCGCAACGTCGAGAGCTACCTGGACACCCTGAGGTTCCGGTGACGGTCACGGTGACGGTGTCGGTGACGGGGACATGACCGGTCCGCGGGTGGTGCTCGTCGGACCGATGGGTGCCGGGAAGACCACGGTCGGCCGGATCCTGGCCGAGCGGTGGGGCGTGGCGTTCCGCGACACCGACGACGACGTGGAGCGGGCCGAGGGACGATCTGTCTCCGACATCTTCGTGGACTCCGGGGAGGCGCACTTCCGGGCCGTCGAGCGCGAGGCGGTCTCGCACGCCCTCGGGGAGCACGCCGGGGTGCTGGCCGTCGGCGGCGGCGCGGTGATGACGCCCGAGACGCGCTCGCTCCTGGCCGGGCACGCCGTGGTGTTCCTGCGGGTCGGCCTGGCCGACGCGGCCGCGCGAGTCGGTCTCGGTGTCTCACGGCCGCTGCTCCTCGGCAACGTCCGCGGCACACTCAAGGCGATCCTCGACGCGCGGACGCCGGTCTACGAGGCGGTGGCCGACGCGTCCGTCGACACCGACGGGCGGAGCCCCGACGAGGTGGCCGACCTGGTGCAGGCGGTGCTCGGTGCGTGGCACAAATGAGTGAGACCGAGAGCGACCCCGCGATCGAACCCGAGACCGACCCGGGCGTGATCCGGGTGGCAACCGCGGCGGCGTACGACGTGGTCGTCGGCCACGCGCTCCTCGGACGTCTCCCCGCCGTCGTCGGCCCCGGCGTCCAGCGGGTCGCGATCGTGCACCCGGACGACCTGCCCGGGCCGGCCCGGGCCGTGCACGACGTCCTGGCCCCGACGTACGAGGTGCTGGAGGTGGCGGTACCGCCGGGAGAGCAGGCCAAGACCGCCGAGGTCGCGGCCCGCTGTTGGGACGCCCTCGGCGCGGCCGGTTTCACCCGCAGCGACGCCGTCGTCGCGGTGGGGGGTGGTGCCACCACCGACCTCGGCGGCTTCGTCGCCGCGACCTGGCTGCGGGGCGTGCGGGTCGTGCACGTCCCCACGACCCTGCTCGGCATGGTCGACGCGGCGGTGGGCGGCAAGACCGGGATCAACACCGGCGCCGGCAAGAACCTCGTCGGTGCGTTCCACGAGCCGGCCGGCGTGCTCTGCGACCTCGACCTGCTGGCGACGCTGCCGGAGGCCGAGATCCGGTCGGGGCTCGGCGAGGTCGTCAAGTGCGGCTTCGTCGCCGACCCCGAGATCCTGCGCCTGGTCGAGGAGCGCGGCGTGCCCGCGCTCGGATCGCCGGTCCTGCGCGAGCTGACCGAGCGCGCGATCCGGGTCAAGGCCGACGTCGTCGCCGGAGACCTCCGCGAGCGTGGCGGCGACCCGGGGCAGGCAGGGAAGGCAGGGCATCCGGGCCGCGAGGTGCTCAACTACGGCCACACCATGGGACATGCCGTGGAGCAGGCCAGCGACTACACACTGCGACACGGCGAGGCGGTCGCGATCGGGTGCGTGTTCGCCGCGGAGCTGGCTCGAGCGGCCGGAGTCCTTCCCGACGACGTGGCAGACCGGCACCGGAGTGCGTTCACCCGGGTCGGCCTGCCGACCGGCTGGGCGGGTGCGTCGTACGACGACCTGCGGGCGCGGATGGCGGTCGACAAGAAGTCCCGCGGCTCCTCGCTCCGCTTCGTGGTGCTCAGCGGCCTGGCACGCCCACGGATCCTCACCGGCCCGCAGGAGGAGCACCTCCGGGCGGCGTACGACGTGATGACGGGAGGTCACCGATGAGGGTGCTGGTGCTCAACGGTCCGAACCTGGGCCGGCGCGGGCGCCGGCAGCCCGAGATCTACGGCTCCACGACGTACGCCGAGCTGGTCGCGCGCTGCGAGGATTGGGGCCGTGGGCTCGGCCTGGAGGTCGAGGTGCGGCAGACCAACCACGAGGGCGAGCTGCTCGACTGGCTCAACGCCGCGGCGGACGACCGGATCCCGGTCGTCCTCAACGCCGGCGCCTGGACGCACTACTCGCTGGCGCTGTACGACGCCTGCGCCCAGCTCACCGCACCCCTGGTCGAGGTGCACCTGAGCGACCCCTCGCAGCGGCCCGAGGAGTTCCGTCACCACTCGGTGGTCACCCCGCATGCGGTGCAGGTGATCGCCGGCCAGGGCTTGGACGGCTATCGCCAGGCACTCGAGATCCTCTCCCGACCGTTGCCGGCATCGTAGGTTGCGCGGCCGCGCTCACCTCGGGACGTCCTCGCTCGGGAACCACACTCAGGCAGCGGCCGTCCGATGGGCACACCACCGACCTCGGTGATCGAGAGGGAGTGCCTCATGGACCGTTCCGTCACGCTCAGCATCAAGGGTCTGCTCGTCGCTCTCGTGGTGGCACTGGCGCTCCTCGCCGCCTACCTCCTCGGGAGCGACGGCGCCTCCGCGCAGGCGGCGCCCACGACTCCCACAACCGCGACGACGCAGGAGAAACCGGGCACGCTCGTCACCACGGGCACCGGCCGCACCGTCGGCGTTCCCGACGAGCTCACGTTCTCGCTCTCGGTCGGCCTGGTCCGGCCCAGCCTCGGCACGGCGCTCGCCGACGCCAACGCCACGATGGGACGGGTGCTCGCCCGCCTCGACGACCTCGGCGTACGCAAGTTGGACGTGCAGACGACCGGGCTGCAGATGAACGCCGTGTACGACTACCACGCCTACAGCCCGCCGACCCTGCGCGGCTACCACGTCTCCCAGCGTGCCCAGGTCCTGGTACACGACCTCGCCCGCGGCGGGCGCGCCGTCACGGCAGCGGTCGCGGCCGGGGGCAACGCGGTGCGGGTCGGGAACATCGGGCTGCGCATCGCCGACACGGACGCACTGCTCGCGAGGTCGCGGTCGGCGGCGGTCAAGGAGGCGACGGTCAAGGCCCAGGAGTACGCCGCCGCCACCGGTCAGACGTTGGGTCCCGTGATGTCGCTGCGCGAGGTTCGCGCCAGTGCTCCTGCGGTGCAGCCGGTCGAGTTCCAGCGCGCGGCCCTGGACGCTGCCCGCCCGCTCCCCGTCCGGGCAGGCAAGGATCGGCTCGCCGTCACCGTCCGCATCGTCTGGGCGTTCCGATGACTGCGGCAGGCCCGAGGATTCAGGCGGCTCCCGCGCGCCGTACTAGACTTGGAGGTCGCCGCCCGGACGTCTCCGGTGTCCGGTCCCTCCCTCGCCGATCGACCAGAAGAGGCACTTCCGCATGGCCACCACCAACGACCTCAAGAACGGCATGGTCCTCAACCTCGACGGCCAGCTCTGGCAGGTCATCTGGTTCCAGCACCACAAGCCCGGCAAGGGCGGCGCGGTCGTGCGGTCGAAGCTGAAGAACGTCGAGTC
>JAICSC010000417.1 GCA_025937085.1 Nocardioides sp. | reverse complement strand
CCGATGACCCACCACGTGGAGTGCGTGGCGCTGCTCGAGCCCGGGCAGGAGGCCCGGGTTCGTCGGGCCGGCCGGTAGACCGCGCGCACGACGACGTCGACCCTCCACGCGGTGATGGATAGGAGTGCGACGACTGACAGCCTGCTGCGGGAAGAGGGGACCGATCTCGTTTGTGCGGACGTCCGCGCAAACGAGTTCGGTCCCGGGAGGAATCGGGTGCGTCACCGTGAGCCTCGAGGGGTCTGTCGTCCGATCTTGAACCATGGATCGTGCCCGCCCGTGTCGTTGCAGGTCGTGGTGTACCAGTGTCCGTACACCGTGAGGTTCTGACCTGGGTCGACCGTCGGGATCGGTCCGCGGAAGGCACCGCTCGGAGGCTGGCAGGCAGGTCTCATGCCGGGTTGGCGTATCCCAGCCGGCCTCGGTTCCCTCAGCTCAGGGTCTCGATGAGCGCGCGGTAGGTCTTCTCGATCTCGCCTTCGATGCTGGTGACCACCAGAGCAGCCGGCCGTTCGGCGAGTAGACGTTCGAGCGCCGCGTGGGTGGCAGCAAGCATCGCGTCCCCTCCCTCTTCGGCCACGATGGTGCGCACCTGGTCGTGCCAGGGGTCCGCAGGCTCCGACCGGCCCCGCCGATGGAATCGCGCCACCGATGCGGATGGCGTGTCCATCAGCATGCGCTCGATGAACTGCGCCCCCGCGTTGGTGGCAGCTCTCTCGAACCGCGCCAGCTCGACGGGGTTCATCAGCATCTGTGGGAGCACGACGTCATTGCCACTGTGAAGGTATGCCTCGATCATGGCCAGTGCCGCGGGGCGGATCAGGGCGCCCGCCCGGGAGAAGTCGGTCTGCCATCCACCGATCAGGGCTCTGAGCACGTCGACGTCGCAGTTGAGCACACCCGGATGCGCATCGACGTACCGTCTTGCCAGAGTGGACTTCCCGATCCCCGGCGGTCCGTTGAGGTGGATCAACCGGCTCATGACTGCTGACCCTAGCCAGGGCTCCGGGGCAGCGGCCGCGTCGAGGTACTGAGCGAGGTCGGTCGAGGGCTGTGCCAGGCTCACGACATGTCCTGCGACACCGGTGACGCCCGCGACCTGATCGGGCAGCTGGAGGACGTGTCGGTGAACGAGTACGACCGCTACACCAAGCTCGAGGTGTCCGGTCGTACCTTCGGCTACCTCTGGGAGCCGACCGGCACGGTCGGCCTCAAGCAGACCCTGGCCGAGCAGGCTGCGCTCGTGGCCGAGCGCCCCGACGTGTTCGAGGTGCAGTTCACGACGTCGGGGTTCGGCTGGGTCGTGGTCCACCTCGACGGAGTCGAGCGGGACGAGCTGGCAGAGCTGGTCTTGGAGGCGTGGCGCCTCAGCGCGCCGGCGCGACTGGTCGAGCAGCGCGGGGACAAGCTCCCGGTTTGAGGTTCCGGCTCGCTCGCATGTATCTTGATGTCAAGAGATCTACCCAGCTTCCTGGCGCACCGATGGCGACGGCAAGATGGGCGTACGCCGAGTGCGAGGAGATGACGGATGGCCAGCAAGGACAGCTTCGGATCCGAAGGAGTGCTCGAGGTCGGTGACCGGAGCTACCAGATCTACCGGCTGTCGGCCGTCACCGGTGACGGTGTGGACGTGGCGAGCCTCCCGTACTCCCTGAAGGTGCTGCTCGAGAACCTCCTGCGCACCGAGGACGGCGCCGACATCACCGCCGACGACATCCGGGCACTGGCCGGCTGGGACGCCGGTGCACAGCCGGACAAGGAGATCCAGTTCACCCCGGCGCGCGTCATCATGCAGGACTTCACGGGCGTGCCCTGCATCGTCGACCTCGCGACGATGCGAGAGGCGATGGCCGACCTGGGCGGCGACGCCACGAAGATCAACCCGCTGGCGCCGGCCGAGCTGGTCATCGACCACTCCGTGATCGCCGATGTCTTCGGTACGCCGGAGGCGTTCGAGCGCAACGTCGAGATCGAGTACCAGCGGAACAAGGAGCGCTACCAGTTCCTGCGCTGGGGGCAGACCGCCTTCTCCGACTTCGTCGTCGTGCCGCCCGACACCGGCATCGTG
>JAICSC010000192.1 GCA_025937085.1 Nocardioides sp. | reverse complement strand
GTTATCCACAGGGTTTGGTGGATAGCTTCGGAAAAAGTTCGAGAACCTTTTCGGGACGCCTTTCCCCGATGTTCTGATGTTCGGATGTTCTCGCCGATCGGTGGTTTCGAGACGGTCGCTGGGCGACCTCCTCAACCACCGGCGAGTGAGCACCCAGCCAGCGATCCGCAACCACCAGCGGCGGCCGGGCTACGTCAGGCGCTCGAGGATCAGCTCGCGCACCCGGTTGGCGTCGGCCTGGCCGCGCATCTCCTTCATCACCGCGCCGATCAGCGCGCCGGCGGCCGCGACCTTGCCGTCGCGGATCTTGTCGGCGACGTCGGGGTTGGCGGCGATGGCGTTGTCGACGGCCGTACCGAGTGCGCTGTCGTCGGAGACGATCGCGAGCCCGCGTGCTGCGACGATCGCGTCGGGGCTGCCCTCGCCGTCGAGCAGGCCGTCGAGGACCTGGCGCGCGAGCTTGTCGTTGAGCGTCCCCTCGTCGACCAGCGCCTGCACCCGGGCGACGTCCGCGGGCGTCACGCCGAGTGCCGCGAGCTCGGTCTCGGACTCGTTCGCGCGTCGGGCGAGCTCCCCGAGCCACCACTTGCGGGCGGCCTGCGGCGACGTACCGGCGGCGATCGTCTCCTCGACCAGGCCGAGGGCACCGGCGCCGACGGTGTCGCGCATCTCGAGGTCGGAGAAGCCCCACTCGGTCTGCAGCCGCGCCCGCTTCTCGTGCGGCGGCTCGGGCAGCTCCGACCGGAGCTGCTCGACCCACTCGCGGCTCGGGGCGACCGGCACCAGGTCGGGCTCGGGGAAGTACCGGTAGTCCTCGGCGTCCGACTTCTCCCGGCCGCTGGTGGTGACACCGGTGTCCTCGTGCCAGTGCCGCGTCTCCTGCAGCACCTTTCCGCCCTCGGCCAGGATCGCCGCATGCCGCTGCATCTCGTAGCGGGCCGCCCGCTCGACCGACCGCAGCGAGTTGACGTTCTTGGTCTCGGTGCGGATCCCCAACGTGTCCGAGCCGGTCGGCGCGAGCGAGAGGTTGACGTCGCAGCGCAGCGATCCCTGCTCCATGCGTACGTCGCTCACGCCGAGGCCGAGGAGCAGGTCGCGCAGCTGCCCGACGTACGCCCGCGCGACCTCGGGTGCCTTCGCGCCGGTGCCGAGCACCGGCTTGGTGACGATCTCGATCAAGGGGATCCCGGCGCGGTTGTAGTCGACGAGCGAGTAGTCGGCGCCGTGGATGCGACCGGTCGTGCCGATGTGGGTCGACTTCCCCGTGTCCTCCTCCATGTGGGCGCGCTCGATGCCGACGCGGTAGGACTCGACGTCACCCCCCTCGATCGGCACAGCGACCTCCATGAATCCGTTGAACGCGATCGGCTCGTCGTACTGGGACGTCTGGAAGTTCTTCGGCATGTCCGGGTAGAAGTAGTTCTTCCGCGCGAACCGGCACCACTCCGCGATCTCGCAGTTCAGCGCCAGCCCGATCCGGATGGCCGACTCGACGGCCTTGGCGTTCACCACCGGCATCGAGCCGGGCAGGCCGAGGCAGGTGGGACAGACCTGGGTGTTCGGCTCTGCGCCGAACGTCGTCGGACAGCCGCAGAACATCTTGGTCGCCGTGTTCAGCTCGACGTGGACCTCGAGCCCGAGGGCGGGGTCGAACTGCGCGAGCACGTCGTCGTACGACAGGAGCGTGTCGGTCACGACGGAGCTCCTTGGTTTCGAGACGAGCGCTGAACGCCCTCCTCAACCAGCGGAGGAGCCTGGTCGAGCAGCCGGCCACCCCACTCCTGGACGAGCAGCGACTCGAGCGCAGCGCCCACCCGGTAGACCCGGTCGTCGGCCATCGCCGGCGCGAGGATCTGCACACCCGCCGGCAGGCCGTCCTCGTCCGCCAGGCCGCTGGGCCCCGAGATCCCGGGTACGCCGGAGAGGTTGGCCGGGATCGTGGCCAGGTCGTTGAGGTACATCGCCAGCGGGTCGTCGACCTTCTCGCCGATCGTGAACGCCGTGGTCGGCGCGGTCGGGCTGACCAGCACGTCGGCCTGCTCGAAGGCCGCCTCGAAGTCACGCGTCACCAGGGTGCGCACCTTCTGCGCCTGGCCGTAGTAGGCGTCGTAGTAGCCACTGGACAAGGCGTAGGTGCCAAGGATGATCCGGCGTTTCACCTCGTCGCCGAACCCCGCCTCACGGGTGGCTCGCATGACGTCCTCCGCGCTCGGCGGTACCCCCTTCTCGGAGTCGTCCGGAGTGACCCGCAGGCCGTATCGCATCGCGTCGAAACGGGCCAGGTTGGACGACGCCTCGGCCGGCAGGATCAGGTAGTACGTCGCCAGGGCGTGCACGAAGTGGGGGCAGGAGACCTCCACGACCTCGGCCCCGGCCTTGGTCATCAGCTCGACCGACTCCTCGAAGCGAGCCAGCACGCCGGCCTGGTAACCCTCCCCACCCAGCTCCTTGACGACGCCGATGCGGACACCGGTCAGGTCGCCGTCGGCGCCGCGCCGGACGGCGTCGACCAACGCCGGCAACGGCTGCGCGATCGAGGTGGAGTCGAGCGGGTCGTGTCCACCGATCACCTCGTGCAGCAGCGCCGCGTCGAGGACCGACCGCGTCACGGGACCGGCCTGGTCGAGCGAGTTCGCCAGCGAGACGAGGCCGTAGCGCGAGACCCCCCCGTACGTCGGCTTCACCCCGACCGTTCCGGTCACGGCGCCCGGCTGGCGGATCGAGCCGCCGGTGTCCGTGCCGATCGCGAACGGAGCCTCGTACGCCGCGACCGCGGCCGCGCTGCCACCGCCGGAGCCGCCGGGGATCCGGTCGAGGTCCCACGGGTTGTGGGTCGGCCCGTACGCGCTGTGCTCGGTCGACGAGCCCATCGCGAACTCGTCCATGTTGGTCTTGCCCAGGATCGGGAGCCCGCCCGCCCGCAGCCGCGCGACCACCGTGGCGTCGTACGGCGGCACCCATCCCTCGAGGATCCGCGAGCCACAGGTCGTCGGCAGACCGCGGGTGGCGAGGACGTCCTTGACCGCGACCGGAACCCCGTCGAGAGGCCCGTACGTCGCCCCCGCCGCCCGACGTTCGTCGGAGGCCGCGGCGTCGCGCAATGCCCCCTCCGCGTCGACCTCGAGGAAGGCGTGGACCTCGCCATCGACCACCGCGATCCGGTCGAGGTGGGCCCGGGTGATCTCGACACTGGAGGTCTCGCCGGCCCCCAGAGCGGCGGCCAGCTCGGCGGCGGTGCGCTTGTCGGCGCTCGTCGGGCTCACTGCTCCTCACCCAGGATGCGCGGGACCTTGAACCGCTGCTGCTCCACCTCCGGCGCACCGCTGAGCGCCTCCTCGGCGGTGAGCCCGGGCCGCACCACGTCGTCGCGGTAGACGTTGGTGAGGGGCAGCGTGTGGGAGGTCGGCGGCACGTCGTCGCCCGCCACGCCCTGGATCGAGGCGATCGACTCCAGGATCACGCTCAGCTGCGGGGCGAGATGGTCCAGCTCCGCGTCGGACAGGTCGATCCGCGCGAGGTCGGCGAGGTGCGCGACCTCCTCGCGCGTGATCGTGTGCTCGGTGGACTCGGCCATTGGTTCATCCTAGGGAGGTCTCGACCGAGCCAACCAACCGGTTGCCGGCGGCTCGCACGCGCTCGGTAAAGGGTTCGGCGAAACCCCTTTCCGGGCTGTCACGAAGGGCTAGCGTCCTGAGCTGAGAACCCCTAGCCACCCCCCAGGCTGTCCATATGAAAACCGCTCTCCACACGGTCCGCGAGACCGAGGTCTCCGGCGTCCTCTGCTTCTTCGTCGACATGGGACGTCCGGCTTCTGCTGCCCATCTGATCTTCCGCCACGGCATGGCCGACGAACCGCTCCACGAGACCGGCTGGCTCCACCTGCTCGAGCACCTCGCCCTGCTCGACCGCGAGAGCCTGAGTCGCTCGATCAACGGCCAGGTGTCGATGCTGCTGACCCGTTTCGCGGCCTTCGGCGGTTCCGACGACCTGGTCGCACAGCTGGGCGCTCTGTGCCGGTGGGTGGCCGAGCCCGACTTCCAGCTCCTGGCCCGCGAACGCGGCGTGCTCCAGGCGCGAGCGCACCAGAGCCAGGACCCGCTCCTGCGCTCGCTCACGTGGCGGTACGGCGCCACCGGGCCGGGCGTCACCAGCTACGCCGAGGTCGGCGCCCTGCGCGCGACGCCCGAGCTGCTGGCCGAACGCGCCTGGCGGGTGTTCAACGCGGCCAACGCGGTGCTCGTGCTCGACGGCCCACCGCCGGCGGACCTGAAGCTGCCGCTCCCGGCCGGCGAGTACCTTCCGCCACCGACCGCCGAGCCGGTGTCTCGGCGACTTCCCGCGGCATACCGCGACCCCGGGCTGACCCTCTCGGGAGTCGTCTCGCGCACCCACGAGGCAACCTTCCTGCCCGGCATCCTCGAGCGCGCGGTGCACGACGGCCTGCGTCAGCAGACCGGCGGTGCCTACGGACCCTGGTCGAGCATGAGCGAGGTGGACGACCAGCACCTGGTGGTGGGCGGAGGCTCCGACGTCGTCCCCGAGGTCCTCGACACGATCGCGGCAGCCGGAGTCGACGTCGTACGCCGCCTGGCCGAGGAAGGGGTCCCCCGCGCCTGGGTCGAGGAGGCGGTCCAGCACCGACTCACCCGGCTCGACTCGCCCGTCGCCCTCGCCGACGCCGCGCTCGAGTCGGCGTACGCCGTGCTGAGCGACCGCGTGCCGCGCAGCCACGAGGAGCTCCTCGACCAGCTCCGGAACACCAACGCGCAGCTGGTGGACGTCGCTGCCCGCGAGCTCGACGCGACCCTCCTGGTCGGCCTTCCCGAGGAGGCGAGGCTCCCCAAGGGAATCAAGCCGGTCTCCTTCCCCGAGGCCGAGCCCTTCGTCGAGGCCAAGCGACACAGCCACGTGAACTGGCCCGCCGACATGAGCACCTTCGCGGCCGACGGCGGTGTCGCCCAGGAGACCAGTGGCACCACCACCCGGACGATGCGCATCTCCGACGTCGCCGGCATGTTCTCCTGGCGCGACGGCACGAGGCGACTGGTCGGGCACGACGGCTCCGTCCTCGAGATGGAGGCTCGGCAGTGGATCAACGGGGACCGGCTCGCCGCAGCGCTCGACGAGGCCGTGCCGGAGAACCTGCACCTGCCCATGCCCGACCGTGAGGTCACGTTCAAGCGGATGGGACCTGCCGAGCGCTGCGCGATCGGCTTCGCCCGATCCGCGAACACCAAGCCGGGACTGATCGTGCTGGTGTCGCTCACCCTGCTGCTCACGCTGTGGTCGGTGGTGGACGGTCACCGGCTGATGGCGTTCGTGCTGCTGCTGCTCTCCGCGACGCTCGGCGCGCAGCTGTGGCGGATCGAGGGCGGCCAGCTCGGAGCACGTACGACGCCACCGTCACCCGACACCGCCTGATCAGAGCCCGTCCGGGCCGCTCTCCAGCAGGACCTTGAACCCGCCCTCGTCGAGGATCGGGACGCCGAGCTGCTCGGCCTTGTCCGCCTTCGACCCGGCGTTGTCACCCACGACGACGTAGTGGGTGCTCTTCGACACCGAGCCCGCTGCCTTGCCGCCGCGCGAGACGATCGCCTCCTTCGCGGAGTCGCGGGAGAATTCGACCAGCGAGCCGGTCACCACGACCGTGAGCCCCTCGAGAGTGCGCGGTGTCGACTCGTCGCGCTCGTCGGCCATGCTCACGCCGGCCGCCTCCCACTTGTCGACGATCGCGCGATGCCAGTCTACGGTGAACCACTCGATCACGGACTCCGCGATCGTCGGCCCCACGCCCTCCGCTGCCGCCAGCTGCTGCTCGCTCGCTCCACGGATCGCCGCCATGGAGCCGAACTCGGTGGCCATCGCACGCGCCGCCGTCGGCCCGACGTGCCGGATCGACAGCGCGACCAGCACCCGCCACAAGGGCACCTGCTTGCGCTCGCCGAGGTTGGCGAGGAGTCCCATGCCGTTCGCGCTGAGCTGCGGGCCCTCCTCGCCCTTCTTGGGGGCGCGCGTGAACAGGTCGGTCTTCAGCAGCTTGGCGCGGTCGAGGTCGAACACGTCGCCCTCGTCGGAGATCACGCCCGCGTCGAGCAGCGCATGCGCCGCCTCCGACCCGAGCCCCTCGATGTCGAACGCTCCGCGGCTGGCGACGTGGTAGACCCGCTCGAGCAGCTGGGCCGGGCACGCCCGTGAGTTGGGGCAGCGGAGGTCCTTGTCGCCCTCCTTCTGCTGGACGAGGGCGGTCCGGCACGAGGGACAGGTCGTGGGCATCACCCACTCCTCGAGCCCCTCCGGGCGGAGCCCGAGCACCGGCCCGACGATCTCGGGGATCACGTCGCCGGCCTTGCGCAGCACCACGGTGTCGCCCTCACGGACATCCTTGCGTTTGACCTC
This sequence comes from Nocardioides sp., assembly GCA_025937085.1. Taxonomy (GTDB): domain Bacteria; phylum Actinomycetota; class Actinomycetes; order Propionibacteriales; family Nocardioidaceae; genus Nocardioides. Next base: position 433 of record JAICSC010000192.1, on the reverse strand, counting down.
GTGGGCGTTGTGCAGGGTCGCCCGCTCGACCGTGGAACCGGCCACCTTGGTCGGCTCCATGATCCCGAACGGCGTCACTCGGCCGGTGCGCCCGGTGTTCACCGCGATCCGCAGGAGCCTGGCGTTGACCTCCTCGGGCGGGTACTTGAACGCGATCGCCCACCGCGGTGCGCGCGAGGTCGAGCCGAGCCGGCGCTGCAGCGCGACCTGGTCGACCTTGATCACCACGCCGTCGATCTCGTAGGGCACGATCGTGTGACGGTGCTCGCCGGCGTTCTCGATGTAGGCCTGGACCTTCGCCAGCGAGGGCAGCACCTCCACCTTGTCGGAGGTGGGCAGACCCCAGGCGCGCAGTGCGTCGTACGCCGTGGACTGCGACACCGGATCGAACCCCTCGCGCGCACCGATGCCGTGGCAGACCATCCCGAGCGCG
>JAICSC010000105.1 GCA_025937085.1 Nocardioides sp. | reverse complement strand
GAGAAGACGGTCGCCCGCCACCTGAGCAACATCTTCGGCAAGATCGAGGTCTCCTCACGCACCGCCGCCGCGGCGTACGCGATCGAGCACGAGCTCGTCTAGGGCGTGTTGTCAGTAGCTCTTCGGCAGTCCCAAGGAGTGCATGGCGACGTAGTTCAGGATCATCTCGCGGCTCACCGGGGCGATCCGGCCGGCGCGCGTGGCCACCAGCAGTCCGGCCATGCCGTACTCCTGGGTGATGCCGTTGCCACCGTGGGCCTGCACCGCACGGTCGGCCGCGTCGCAGGCCGCCTCGGCCGCGGCGTACTTCGCCATGTTCGCCGCTTCTCCGGCGGCCGTCTCGAGGGCACCGTCGCCCGCGGCAGCGCTGTCGAAGAGCGCCGCTGCCTTCTGGGTCATCAACCGCGCGAGCTCGATCTCGATCTTCGACTGCGCGAGCGGGTGCGCGATCGCCTGGTGGGTGCCGATCGGCCCCTGGAACACGGTGCGTTGCTTGGCGTACGCCGCCGCCCGGTCGAGCGCGAACCTGGCCAGCCCCGTGGAGAAGGAGGCCGCCATGATCCGCTCCGGGTTGAGACCTGCGAAGAGCTGCACCAGCCCCGCGTCGGGGCTGTCGGGGTCGCCGACCAACCCCTCCGCCGGCAGCCGGACGTCGTCGATGAACACCTGGAACTGGAGCTCGGGGCTCACGATCTCCATCGGGATCGGCCGGTACTCGAAACCCTCGGCGTCGGTCGGCACGACGAACAGGACCGGTCTGACCCTGCCCGTCCCCGCGTCCTCGGTGCGCGCGACGACGAGCACGTGATCGGCCTCGTCGACGCCCGAGATGTAGATCTTGCGGCCGTTGAGCACCCACTCGTCGCCATCGCGTCGAGCCGTCGTCGCGATGTTGTGGGTGTTGGTGCCCGCGTCTGGCTCGGTGATCGCGAACGCCATGGTCCCGGTGCCGTCGCAGATCCCCGGCAGCCAGCGACGCTTCTGGTCCTCGGTGCCGTAGCGGGCGATGATCGTGCCGCAGATCGCCGGGCTGACCACCATCAGCAGCAGCGGACACCCCTTCGCAGCCAGCTCCTCGCAGACGGCCGCGATGTCGCCGATGCCGCCGCCTCCTCCGCCGTACTCCTCGGGGAGGTTGATGCCGAGGTAGCCGTTCCGCGCGATCTCCAGCCAGAGGTCGGTGCTCTTCTCGCCGGCCCGCGCCCGCTCGGTGAACCACTCGCGGCCGTACTTCCCGGCCAGCTTCGCGACCTCGCGGCGCAGGGCCTGGCGCTCCTCGGACTCGGTGTAGCTGTTCACTGCGTCTCCTCGTCGGTCGGGGTCTGCTCGTCGGTCGGGGTCTGCTCGTCGGTCGGGGCCTGCGCGTCGGTCGGGCCAGGGGCGCCCGTCGAGCCGGTCGAGCCGGTCGAGACCACGGCGAGCACCTCCCCGGCCGCCACCTGCGAGCCGGGGCGTACGTCGAGCCGACTCACCGTGCCCGCCCCCGGCGCGCTGACGGTGTGCTGCATCTTCATCGCCTCGAGCACCAGCACCGGCTGTCCGGCCTCGACCGGCTGTCCGGCCTCGACCGCGACGCTGACCACGGTGCCGGGCATCGGCGAGACCAGGGAACCGCTCGGCACCGCGGCGGCGGGACCGGGGAACCGCGGGACGAGCCGGTACGCCGCGTGGCCGCCCGCCCAGTCGACGTCGACCGCGGCGCGGCACACGGCCACGTCGTACGTCGTCTCCACACCCTCGCGCTCCAGGGTCACGTCGGTGGGGGATGCGGCCACGACGGTCAGCCCCTCGACCGCGTACCCGTCGCGTCCGCCCCACCACTCGACCTCGACCGGGTCGTCCGCTCGAGGTGCGGTCCCGGCCCCACCTGGGGCGGACGACCCGGACAGGCGGGTGACCTGGGGTCCGCTCGGGACGTTGCGCCAGGCCACCGGGATGCCCTGCTGGACGGTCCGGGCAGCACGGTCGTGCTCGGCCAGGGCCAGCGCCGCCGCCACCGCGGCGTCTGCATCAGGACGAGGCGGGCGGGGCTCCCGCTCGGTCAGGAACGCCGTGCCGACCCCACCGGCCACGAACGCCGGGTCCTCGAGGATCTCCACGAGCAGGTCGCGGTTCGTGACGACGCCGTGCAGACGCGCTCGCCGGAGTGCGGAGGCGAGCCGGCGCAGGGCCTGCTCGCGGGTCGGTGCCCAGGCGATGACCTTGGCGAGCATCGCGTCGTAGTGCGTCGAGACCAGGCTGCCGGTCTCGACACCGCTGTCGAGGCGAAGGCCGGGGCGGTTGAGGAGGTCGAACTCCACGTCGACGCCTGGGATCTCCACCCTCGTCAGCAACCCGCTCTGCGGCTGCCAGTCGGCCGCGGGGTCCTCGGCGTACAGGCGCACCTCGACGGCGTGGCCGTACGTCTCCCCGACGGTGCGCGGGTCGGGCGAGCGGCCCTCCGCCACCGCCAGCTGGAGCTCCACCAGATCGACGCCGTGCACCAGCTCCGTCACCGGGTGCTCGACCTGGAGCCGCGTGTTCATCTCCAAGAAGTAGAACCGATCGGCGTCGGAGTCGTAGAGGAACTCCACCGTGCCCGCCCCGCGGTAGTCGATCGCACCGGCAGCCGCCAGGGCCGCCTCGTGCAGCGCCGCCCTCGTGGCCTCCGACAGAGCCGGCGCGGGCGACTCCTCCACCACCTTCTGGTGCCGGCGCTGCACCGAGCAGTCCCGCTCGCCCAGCAGCAGGACGCCACCCCGATGTCCGACAACCTGCACCTCGACGTGGCGTGCGTGCTCGACGTACGGCTCGAGGAACACCCGGCCGTCGCCGAACGCCGACCTGGCCTCCGCCTCCGCGGACCGCACCGCCTCGGCGAGCTCGCCGAGCGACCGCACCACGCGCATGCCCCGTCCCCCGCCGCCCGCCGACGCCTTCACCAGCAGTGGCAGGTCCGACTCGGTCGGCCGCGGCGGGGCGTCGAGGACGGGTACGCCGGCGCGACGGATCAGGTCCTTGGCCCGGACCTTCGAGCCCATCGCCTCGATCGACTCCGGCGCCGGCCCGACCCAGGTCAGTCCCGCGTCGAGGACCGCACGGGCGAAGTCGGCGCTCTCGGACAGGAACCCGTAGCCGGGATGGACGGCGTCCGCGCCGGTCCGGACCGCTGCGTCGACCAGCAGGTCGCCGCGGAGGTACGTCTCGGCCGGCGCGTCGCCGGGCAGCCGGACCGCCAGGTCGGCCTCGCGCACGAAGGGCGACGCCGCGTCCGCGTCCGCGTGCACCGCCACGGTCTCGATGCCGAGCCGGCGGCAGGTCGCGAAGACCCGTCGGGCGATCTCGCCCCGGTTGGCGACCAGGAGTCTGGTGATCACGACGCATCGCCCGAGGCCTGGACTGGGCTCATGCTCGGAACACCCCGTAGCCGTCTGCGCCGCGGATCGGTGCGTTCTCGACGACCGAGAGGCAGATCGCCAGGACCGTGCGCGTGTCCCGCGGGTCGATCACGCCGTCGTCGTACAGCATCCCGGACAACACGTTCGGCAGGCTCTGCTCCTCGACGCTCGCCTCGACGAGGGCTCGCATCTCGGCGTCGCCCTGCTCGTCGTACGCCTGCCCGCGCGCCTCGGCCGCGGCGCGAGCGACGATCGAGAGGACGCCGGCCAGCTGGGCCGGGCCCATCACGGCCGACTTCGCGCTCGGCCAGGTGAACAGGAACCGCGGGTCGTAGGCCCGGCCGTTCATCCCGTAGTTCCCGGCGCCGTACGACGCCCCCATGATCACGCTCAGGTGGGGGACCGTGCTGTTGCTGACGGCGTTGATCATCTGCGCGCCGTGCTTGATGATCCCGCCCTGCTCGTACTCCGCACCGACCATGTAGCCGGTGGTGTTGTGCAGGAACACCAGGGGAGTGTCGGCCTGGTTGGCCAGCTGGATGAACTGCGTGGCCTTCTGGGCCTCCTCGCTGAACAGCACCCCCATCGCATTGGCGAGGATCCCGATCGGCCGGCCGTGGATGCGTGCCCAGCCGGTGACCAGGGAGGCGCCGTACAGCGGCTTGAACTCGTCGAAGGGCAGCGCGTTGCCGGGACCTGCCCCGTCGACGATCCGCACGATCGCCTCGCGCGGGTCGAACGGCTCCCTGAGATCGCTCGGGATGAGGTCGAGCAGTCCGTCGGCCTCGAGATCGGGCTCGACGAACGGTGGGACCGACTCCGGCGACACCCGCTTGCGTCGGTTGAGCCGCGCGACGATCCGGCGCCCGATCCGGATCGCGTCGAGCTCGTCCTCCGCCAGGTAGTCGGCCAGGCCGGAGACACGCGCGTGCATGGACGCGCCGCCGAGTGACTCGTCGTCTGCCTCCTCACCGGTGGCCATCTTCACCAGAGGCGGGCCACCCAGGAACACCTTCGCCTGCCCCTTCACCATGACGGTGTAGTCGGACATCCCCGGCACGTAGGCACCCCCGGCTGTGGAGTTGCCGAACACGAGCGCGACTGTGGGCTGTTTCCGGGCCGAGGCGCGGGTCAGGTCGCGGAAGAGCTTGCCGCCCGGGATGAAGATCTCCTTCTGCGTCGGCAGGTCCGCTCCCCCGGACTCGACCAGCGAGATCGTGGGCAGGTTGTTCTCCTCGGCGATCTGGGCGGCCCGGAATACCTTCTTCACCGTCCACGGGTTGCTGGCCCCGCCCTTGACCGTCGGGTCGTTGGCGGTGACCAGGCACTCCACGCCCTCGACCACACCGATCCCGGTGACCACGCTGGCGCCGACGGTGAAGTCCGAGCCCCACCCGGCCAGCGGGGACAGCTCGAGGAACGCGGAGCCGGGGTCGACCAGCAGCTCGATGCGCTCGCGGGGCAGCAGCCTGCCGCGGGCGTGGTGGCGGTCGACGTACTTCTGGCCGCCACCGGCCACGGCCTCGGCGTGCTCGGTCTCGAGGTCGGCCAGCTTGGCCAGCATCGCCTCCCGGTTGGGGCTGAGGTCAGTGGTCACGCTCGAGCACCGCCTTCATCCGCTCCAGCGTGGTCCGCATCCCACGCTCGTTGGTGCGACCGCGCAGGGGACCGAGCAGGGTCCAGTACAGACGCATCACCAGGGACGGCTCGATCCGGAAGTACTCGGTCACCAGCGTCCCCCCACTCTCCGGCTCGAGCCGGTAGCCCCAGTTGTTCAGGGTCACGTCGTCGGTCCCGACCGCGAACTCGAAGACCTCGTTCGGTACACACGCGGTGACCTGGCAGGGCGACCAGTACGTCGGCCCGACGCCGTTGCGCCGTACGTGCCCCTTGAACGACGCCCCCACCTCCGGCCCGGTGGAGCCCCGGGTCCACTCGGCCTCGAACGTCTCCGGTGAGAACTCGCCGATCCGGGTCACGTCGCTGACCAACGCCCACACCTGCTCCGGTGGTGCGTCGATGTGCATCGACACCGCGCGGGCCAGGGGTCCGTGCAGATCGAACGTCATGGGGTGCCTCCCAGGTCCTCGGGGATCTCGACGTACCGCGACCGCGCCCACTCGCCCAGCCCCTTCGCCTGCGGGTCGAACCGCGTCGACGCGGCGACGCCCTGCCCGAGCAGGCCGTGCAGCACGACGTTCACGCCGCCGAGGTTGGGCAGCGCGAACACCTCGACCTCGAGAGCGGCAGCCTCGGGCAGCAGGGTGCGCACGAAGTCCGGGGTGACCAGGTCGAGCAGCCAGGCCACCCGCGCGTCGTACCTCTCGGCGGTCGTGTCCGTCGGGACCCCGTCATGGGCGACCCACAGTCCCAGGTTGGCGTCGCCGCCCTTGTCGCCGGACCGGGCGTGTACGAACCAGCCGAGCGGTGCCTTCACGGGATCACCTCGCACGAGCCGTCGGCGTGGTGCACGGCCTGCTTCACAGTCGAGCGGTCGACGTACTCGGCGCGGTACACCCCGTACGGCGTCCCGCTGCCAGGAGGCGCGGTCATCGTGAAGCCCGGGTACGACGCGAGCGCGAGCTCGACGGCCGCACTGCTGAAGGCACGGCCCACCGGCTCGGGAGACGGGTCCTGCACCGTGCACCGCAGCACCGTCGACGAGCCCTCCTCGGTGTCGGCGTCGGGCGGAGGCAGCGAGCCGAGGGACCAGCTGACCGACGCCGCTGTCAGCTGAGCCTCCAGCTGCGCGCGCACCCACGCCGCCTTCTCCTCGACGTCGAGGCCGGTGAGGACGAAGTCCACCGAGTTCCGGTGGCCGCCGAGCACGGTGACGCCGACCTTGAGCTGCCCGGGCGGCTCGACCCCGCGGACTCCCGAGATGCGAACGCGGTTCGGGCCGTCCTCCGAGAGCTCGATCGTGTCCAGACGGGTGGTGACGTCGGGCCCGAGGTACGCCGTCGACTGCACCTCGTACATCAGCTGGGCGGTCACCGTGTCGAGACTGACCACACCCCCGGTGCCCTCGTGCTTGGTGATCACCGACGACCCGTCGTCAGACACCTCGGCGAGCGGAAAGCCCAACGGTTGAGCGGGGTTCGGGACGAGCCGGAAGCCCGAGAAGTTGCCGCCCGTGGCCTGACACCCGCACTCCAGCACGTGGCCGGCCGCCACCGCGCCGGCCAGCTCGTCGTAGGCCGTCGGGCTCCAGCCGTGCCACCACACCGCCGGCCCGACGACGAGTGACGCGTCGGTGACCCGCCCGGTGACGACGACGTCCGCGCCCGATGCGAGTGCCGCCGCGATGCCGAAGCCGCCGAGGTAGGCGTTCGCGGTGAGCGCACCCGGGAACGCGGCCGAGCGGACGTCGTCGCCGTCGACGTACGCGACCTTCGGCGAGAGCCCCTGCGGGGAGGCGATCTCGCCGATCCGTGCGGCCAGACCGGCCGGGTTGAGTCCGCCGGCGTTGCTCACGATCTTCACGCCCTGCTCGAGGGCCAGCCCGAGGCAGTCCTCCAGCTGGCGGACGAACGTGCGCGCGTAGCCGAGCGCCGGGTCCCTGAGCTGGTCGCGGCCGAGGATCAGCATCGTCAGCTCGGCCAGGTAGTCACCGGTGAGCACGTCGAGGCTCTGCCCGCCCTGCCCACCCTGCCCGCCCTCGAGCATCTCGCGCATCGCCGAGAGCCGGTCGCCGTAGAAGCCGGAGCAGTTGCCGATGCGCAGGGGCCGGGTCTCAGTCATGGCGCGGCGACCGCCCTCCACCCGGCGGCCCGGCGAACGCCTGGGCGATGCCGAGCCAGGTGGTGGCCTCGCCACCGGTGGCCACGAGCGCGGTGTCGTCACGGTGGATGCGCTGGGTGACCAGCAGGCAGAAGTCGTACGCCGGGCCGGTCACGGTCTGCGCGGCGCCGTCGGGACCCCATGTCCACGCGTCGCCGGACGGAGCGGTCAGGCGGACGTGGAACTCCTCGCTCGGGGACTCCAACCCGTGCACGGAGAAGGCCCAGTCGCGGGTGCGGACCCCGAGGTGTGCGACGTGTCGGATCCGGTCGGTGACCTCGGGCTCGGCCCCGAGGGCATCGTGGACGTCCATCGAGTGGGCCCAGGTCTCCATGAACCGCGCCGTCGCCATGGACGTGGCCGACATCGGTGGTCCGTACCACGGCATCTTCTGGCCGGTCGGGTAGGTGCGCAGCGTCTCGGCGAGGGTGGCTCGCGCACTGCGCCAGCGCGTGAGCAGGACGGACGGGCCGGCGGTGCCGGCGGCGAGGGCGGTCCGGTCCACGGCGTGGTCGGGATCGGCGAGGGCCTCGACCACGAGGTCGTCCCAGCGCGCCTCGTCCGTGGCCGCCGCGTGGGCGGCCTCGTCGGTCCAGGCCAGGTGGGCGATCTGGGTGGCGACGTCCCATCCCGGCGCGGGTGTCGGCGTACGCCAGCCCGCCTCGGGGAGGTCGACGAGGAGCGTCTCGAGGCGGGCCGACTCGACGGCGAGATCGTCGAGTACCTGGTCGAGGAGGCGCCTGCTCATGCCAGGGCCTGGTCGAGGGTGGCGGCCCACTGGTCGAGGATCCGGTTGCGGCGACGGGTGTCGTCGGTGATCGTCGCGGCGAGGCCGAGGCCGCGGACCAGGTCGAGGGTGGCCTGGACGAGCTCGCGGACGCCGGGCCGCGACTCGTCCGCGCCGAGCAGGTCGACGGTCATCCGGTGGGTCTCACGGCCCACCGTGCGCTCCAGCGGCTCGACGGCGTTGAGCAGGTCGGGATCGCTTCGGGCGGCGACCCAGAGCTCGAGTGCGGCGATGAACACCGGCGACGCGAAGTGGTCACCGAGCATCCGCAGCACGTCGCGCGTGCGGTGGGCGGCCGGGACCTTGGCGGCGGCCGCGGCCAGCTCGGCGCCGCGCACCGCGGTCAGGTGCTCGACGGCCGCCACGACCAACGCGTTCTTGTTCGGGAAGTGATGGAGCTGCGCGCCCCTCGACACTCCGGCCCGCTCGCTGATCAGCGTGGTCGACGTACCCCCGAACCCGCGCTCCACCAGGCACTCGACGGTGGCGTCCATCAGCCGCGCCCGCATCGCCCGCGACCGCTCCTCCTGGGGCACTCGCGCACTCGCCGACACCCCGCCATCGTCCCCTCGTAGAAACAAACAGTCAAGCCTGTTTTGTTCTTCCTTCGGAGTCGTTCGGCCGCTCCCCGGCTGACCACCCCGGGCGGATAGTCCCCGACGAAATGGCTGGCTTTGACCGACTGGACCCAGCCATTTCGTCGGGGACTATCGAACGAGGGGGTTCAGTCGAGGCGAGCGACCAGAGGCAGCCGCGACCGGGCGAGGAGCCCCACCACGAGAGCGGTCAGCAGCGGCAGCAGCACCACCAGTCCGACGATCTCCAGCCACGGGATCGCCAGGTAGTGAGACGGCCCCGAGCCGCCGGTGAAGTCGCGGGTCAGCGGGTAGGACACCGCGATGCCCGGCACGAAGCCGACCGCCGCCCCGAGCACGGCGCCCACGACCCCGACCGACACGGCGTACGCCGACGCCACGGACCGGCGCGTCCGCGGCGACGCACCGACCGCCGACAGGGTCGCCAGGTCGGGCCTCGCGTCGGACAGGGCGAGGAACGTCGCGGTCAGGGTGCCGCCCAGCATCAGCACCCCGGCCAGCCCGAACAGGATCCAGAGCACGACCCGTTCCGAGCTCGGCACCTGGTAGCCGCGCTCGGTGTAGAGATAGGCGCTCTCGTCCATGCCGTGCAGCACCTGGAGCAGGTCGTCGTCCTGCGTGGCGGTGAGGGGGGTGCCCGTCAGCACCATCCCCACGGTCCGCACGTTCACGTGGAGCGCGTCGGCCACCTTCGGCGACACCACGGCCAGCACCCGCGGCTGGCCGGACGCGACGAGCTGCGCCGACGGTACGACGACCGACGGTCCCTGCCGTCCGAGCGACAGCCGTACCCGGTGCGCGGCGCCGGCCTGACCGAGCACCACCGCACCCCCGCGTTCGAGCACGGGGGCGGCCGCACGCCAGGCCTGCTCGGAGACCTGCCCGCGCAGCAGCGCAGGCAGGCTGCGGTCGTTGCTCACCAGCGCCTGCACCGGGAGGCTCGACATGAAGTCGCCGCTGGGGCCTCCCCCCTGACCCGCGTGGACCAGCAGCGGGCGACCCCCAGCGATCCCCAGCACCCGGGTCGCCCGAGCCGATGGTGCGATCGACCCCACGGCCTGCTCGACCGCGTCCCAGTCGGTCCGACCGCCGTTCATCGCGATCGTGCTCACCCCGGGGGCCAGCATCGGCTGGTACTCCGCCTTCGCCTGCGCCTGGTCGCTGGTGTTGCCGATCGACAGCGCGACGACGCCCGCCACGGTGGCGGCCACCGCGGCCACCGCCGGGACCGTGCGCGGCCGGTGCCGTGCCGCATCGCGTACGGCGTACCGCAAAGGAAGCGGGAGCCGGCGCCCGAGGCGGGCTACGCCGACCACGACGACCGGGACCAGGAAGATCATCCCGAACACCGACAGCACCGCCGCGCCGGCGATCAGCAGCTCGCCGGAGTCGCCCCGGGCACCGAGTACGGCGAGGACGATCCCCGCCACCATCAGCAGCACGCCGATGACCGGGGAGCGCTTGCTCGCGGCCCGGTCACCACGGCGCCCCGCGAGCACGGCCACGACGTCCTGCCGCGAGGCGATCCAGGCCGGGACGAGCGCCGCCAGGAACGCGCTCACCAGGCCGAACGCCGCGATCGCGAGCACGTGCGACCATCGGACCTGGAACGGTCCCAGATAGGTGTCGGACATGGACTGCAGCACCGGCATGAGGGCGCGCCCGACCGCGATGCCGAGCACGGTGCCGACCGCCGCCGCCACGGCCCCGATCACAACGGCGGTGCCGAGGATGACGCGCCGGGACTGCGTCGGCGTACCGCCGTTGGCCGCGATCAGCGCGAGACTCCGCGACTGGCGGCGCGCCCCGACCGCGAAGGCCGGTCCCGCGAGCAGCACCACCTCGAGCAACGCCATCACCGCGACCAGGGCCAGCACGGTGTAGATGGTCGAGCTGTTCG
>JAICSC010000140.1 GCA_025937085.1 Nocardioides sp. | reverse complement strand
CCGTTCTTCACCAGCTTCCTGCTCCGGACCATCTCGTGGCACACCATCCTCGCCGACAACGGACCGGTGGCCGACTTCCTGCGCACCGTTCACATCCTTCCCCACGACGGTCGCTTGCTGGCCACCTCGGTCGCCGTCGTCGCCGGCCTGATCTACAACTTCATGCCGTTCATGACGCTGCCCCTGTTCGCCTCCCTCGACAAGGTGGACTACCGCCTGATCGAGGCTGCCGGAGACCTCTACTCGAGCCCGTTCACGGGGTTCCGGAAGGTCACGTTTCCGCTGTCGATGCCGGGCGTCGTCTCCGGCACGTTGCTCTGCTTCATCCCGGCCTGTGGCGACTACATCAACGCCGAGATCCTCGGCACGCCCAAGCAGTACATGGTCGGCAACCGGATCCAGGCCGCGTTCCTGACCGAGCACAACTACCCGCTCGCGGCCAGCCTGTCGCTGATCCTGATGGCCATCGTGGTGCTGATGGTGATCGCCTACGTGCGCCGGGTGGGCACCGAGGAGCTGGTCTGATGGCGACCCAGGTGACCAGCCCACCGGTGGCTGATCGCGGCCGGCAACCGGTGAAGCCTCCCCGCAGGAACCTCACCCGGTGGTTCTCCGACCACATGGTGCTGCTGATCGGGATCCTGGTCCTGGTCTACATGTTCGTGCCGATCGGCTACATCTTCGCGCTCTCGTTCAGCCAGCCGTCCGCGAGCGCGACGGGGCACACGTCAGCAACGGGCCAGTTCGAGTCCTTCACCTGGAACAACTGGACGTCGATCTGCCAGCCCCAGGGCCTGTGCGACTCCGTCAAGCTCAGCCTCGAGGTCAGCATCACCGCAACCGTGATCGCCACGATCCTGGGCACGCTGATGGCGTTCGCTCTGGTGCGTCACTCGTTCCGCGGCCGGGGCGCCTCGAACCTCCTCGTCTTCCTGCCGATGGCCACGCCCGAGGTGGTCATGGGCTCATCCCTTCTGGCGATGTTCGTCGCTGTCGGCATGGACGGTGTGCTGGGCTTCTTGACGATCGTGATCGCCCACGTCCTGTTCTGCCTCTCCTTCGTGGTGGTGACCGTGAAGGCCCGCCTCCAAGGCATGGACGCGCGGCTGGAGCAGGCCGCGATGGACCTGTACGCCAACGAGTGGCAGACCTTCCGGTTGATCACCCTGCCGCTGGCCATGCCCGGCATCGTGGCCGCGGCCCTGCTGTCGTTCTCCCTGTCCTTCGACGACTTCATCGTCACCAACTTCACCGCGGGCCAGTCCGTGACGTTCCCGCTGTACATCTACGGCGCGAAGCTCAAGGACTTCCCCGCCCAGCTGTTCGTGGTCGGCACGATCATGTTCCTGATCTCGTTCGTCTTCGTGACCGCCGGCGAGGTGTACCGCCGGCGCCGCGTCCGCGCCTGGTCCTGAGTGAGGACGTTTCCGGCGCGCCGAAGGCGCGACGGGACGACCGGAACGAACGCCGCCGCGAGCTTGCTCGCAAGGCCGTTTGAGGCTCGCACGGCGGGCTCAGAGCAGCGTGCCGGCCTCGGTGAGGACCGAGCGGAGGATCTGCTCCATCTCGTCGAAGTGCTGCTGGTCGCAGATCAGCGGGGGAGCGAGCTGGACGACGGGGTCGCCGCGGTCGTCGGCCCGGCAGTACAGACCCCCCTCGTAGAGCGCCTTGGACAGGAAGCCCCGAAGGAGCTTCTCCGACTCCTCCTCGTTGAAGGTCTCCTTGGTGAACTTGTCCTTGACCAGCTCGATGCCGAAGAAGAAGCCGTCGCCGCGGACGTCGCCGACGATCGGCAGGTCCTTGAGCTTCTCGAGGGTCTCGCGGAAGGCGCCCTCGTTCTCACGGACGTGCTCGTTGATCCGCTCCTTCTCGAAGATGTCGAGGTTGGCCATCGCGACCGCGGTCGACACCGGGTGGCCACCGAAGGTGTAGCCGTGCAGGAACGTCTCGCTGCCGTGCAGGAAGGGCTCCATCAACCGGTCGGTGGCGATCATCGCGCCCAGCGGCGCGTAGCCCGAGGTGATGCCCTTGGCGCAGGTGATGATGTCCGGCTGGTATCCGTATCGCTCGGCCCCGAACATGTGGCCCAGCCGTCCGAACGCACAGATGACCTCGTCGGAGACCAGCAGCACGTCGTACTCGTCGCAGATCTCGCGGACCCGGTCGAAGTATCCCGGCGGGGGCGGGAAGCAGCCGCCGGAGTTCTGCACGGGCTCCAGGAAGACGGCGGCGACGGTCTCGGGTCCCTCGTTCTCGATGGCCCGAGCGATCTCGTTGGCCGCCCAGAGACCGAACTTCTTCTCGTCGTCCTCGAAGTACGGCGCCCGGTAGTAGTTGGTGTTCGGCACCCGGAACGTCGACGGCACCAGCGGCTCGAAGGGCGCCTTGATGCCCGGCAGGCCGGTGATCGACAGCGCCCCTGCCGGCGTGCCGTGGTAGGCGATCGCCCGGCTCACGACCTTGTGCTTGGCCGGCTTGCCGACCAGCTTGAAGTAGTTCTTGGCCAGCTTCCACGCGGACTCGACGGCCTCCCCGCCACCGGTGGTGAAGAAGACGCGGTTGAGGTCACCCGGGGCGTAGCCGGCGACCCGCTCGGCAAGCTCGATCGCGTTCGGGTGGGCGTAGGACCACAGCGGCATGAATGCGAGCCGCTCGGTCTGCTTCGCGGCCGCCTCGGCCAGCTCCTTGCGGCCGTGCCCGAGCTGGCTCACGAACAGGCCGGCCAGGCCGTCGAGGTAGCGCTTGCCGTTGATGTCGTAGATGTAGGGACCCTCGCCGCGCACGATCACCGGCACGTCCGCCGAGTCGTACGCCGAGTGGCGGGTGAAGTGCATCCAGAGATGGTCGCGGGCGGCCTGCTGGAGGCGTGCGTTGTCGTAGGCGGTCTCGCCGGGCATGGATATCGGTTCCTTGTATCTCGGAGGGTCCCCCCATCATGGTGCCGTGATGCACCCTCTGCAAGCGAATCCGTAGGTCTGGTGCGTGATCCGTCACGAAATCCGAAGGTAGGCGCGAGATAGACACTCCTGGTAGGAAGACGTCTATGACCCCCACCCCACGACGTTCTCCGCCTCCCCCGCTGCCCTCCGCCGCCGGACAACGACGCGGGGACCCCGAGTGAGGTACGGCGCCCAGTTCGGTCCCGACATCACCTTCCTCGGCGTCCCGGCCGTGGACGTCGAGGACACCACCGCGCTGGCGGCGGCCGACGTGGTCGTGGTCGGCGCGCCGTTCGACGGCGGCACCTCGCACCGGCCCGGCACCCGCTTCGGGCCGACCGCGATCCGGCAGACCGACTACCTGCCCCAGGACGGGTCCCGGCCGCACCTGGCGCTGCGCGTGGACGCCCTGAAGGACCTGGCCGTGGTCGACATGGGCGACGTGGAGATGCCGCCCGGGGAGATCGAGCGCGCGCTGCACGCCCTCGAGGACGCGGTGTACGCCGTCGCCGCGGCCGGCTCGATCCCGCTCGTGCTCGGCGGCGACCACTCGATCGCGCTGCCCGACGCGACCGGCGTCGCGCGGCACCTCGGCTACGGCCGGGTGTCGATGATCCACTTCGACGCCCACGCCGACACCGGCGACATCGAGTTCGGCTCGCTGTACGGACACGGCCAGCCGATGCGCCGGCTGATCGAGTCCGGGGCGCTGCGTGGCGACCGCTTCCTGCAGATCGGGCTGCGCGGCTACTGGCCCGGCCCCGAGACGATGAAGTGGATGGCCGACCAGGACATGCGTTCCTACGAGATGACCGAGATCGGCAAGCGCGGTCTCGACACCTGTCTCGACGAGGCGTTCGAGATCGCGCTCGACGACTGCGACGCGGTGTTCCTCTCGGTCGACATCGACGTCTGCGACCCCGGTCACGCGCCCGGCACCGGCACCCCGGAACCCGGCGGGCTGTCCGCGCGGCAGCTGCTCGACTCGGTACGCCGGATCTGCCGCGAGCTGCCCGTCGCCGGCATCGACGTGGTCGAGGTGTCGCCGCCGTACGACCACGCCGAGATCACGGCGTACCTCGCCAACCGGGTGTGCCTCGAGGCGTTGTCGGGTCTCGCGGTCCGCAAGGTCGGGATCTCCCACGACCCGGCGGGTCCGCTGCTGGAGGGCCGCTGATGGCGACCCTGTTCACCGGTGGTGCGGTCTTCGACGGGCATCGGTACCTGCCCGGCCACGGTCTGCTCGTCGACGACCGGCAGGTCCTCGACGTGTTGACACCCGGGGATCTCGACAAGCTCGATCGAGGTGACCACGACGTCGTCGACCTGGCCGGGGGGCTGGTCTCGCCCGGCTTCAGCGACTCGCACATCCACCCGATCCAGGGCGGGCTGGAGCGGATGCAGTGCGACCTGACCGACGGCGGCACGCGCGAGGAGTACCTGGCGTTGGTCCGCGACTACGCCGCGCGCTACGACGGCGAGTGGATCACCGGTGGCGGCTGGCAGATGGCGGCGTTCCCGGGCGGTACGCCGAGCGCCTCGGACCTGGACACCGTGGTGCCCGACCGCCCCGTGTTCCTGCCGAACCGCGACCACCACGGCGCCTGGGTGAACTCCCGCGCGCTCGAGCTGGCCGGCATCATCGCGGAGACGCCGGACCCGCCGGACGGACGGGTCGAGCGGCTTCCCGACGGCCGGCCCCAGGGCACCCTGCACGAGGGAGCGATGGATCTCGTCGCCCGGCTCCTGCCACTCCCCGAGCCGGCGGAGTACGCCGCGGGGCTGGTCGAGGGGCAGCGGTACCTGTTCTCGCTCGGTGTCACGGCCTGGCAGGACGCGATCGTCGGCGCCTACGCGGGCATGGCCGACACCGGGTCGACGTACCTCGATGCCGTCGCGAGCGGTGACCTGGTGGCCGACGTGGTCGGCGCCCTCTGGTGGGACCGCGAGCTCGGCCTGGCCCAGATCCCGGACCTGGTGGAGCGTCGCCGGGCGCAGTCCGGCGGCAGGTTCCGGGCGACCAGCGTGAAGATCATGCAGGACGGCGTCTGCGAGAACTTCACCGCGGCGATGCTCACGCCGTACCTCGACGGGCACGGCCGGACGACCGACAATGCCGGCCACTCCTTCGTCGAGGCGGAGGAGCTGAAGGAGGTCGTGACCGCGCTCGCGTCCGAGGGGTTCCAGGTGCACGTGCACGCGATCGGGGACCGCGGGGTGCGCGAGGCGCTGGACGCGTTCGCGGCCGCACGCGCCGCCGGCCACTCGTCGGACCTCCGCCACCACATCGCGCACATCCAGGTGATCCACCCCGAGGACGTGCCGCGCTTCGCGGAGCTGGGCGTTGCCGCCAACGCCCAGGCGCTGTGGGCCTGTCACGAGCCGCAGATGGACGAGCTGACGATCCCGTTCCTCGGGGACGAACGGTCGACCTGGCAGTACCCGTTCGGCGGCCTGCACCGGGCCGGGGGGCGGTTGGTGATGGGCAGCGACTGGCCGGTCAGCTCCCCGGACCCGCTGGCCGCCATCCACACCGCGGTGAACCGCACGGCGTACGACGACCCGCGCGAGGCGTTCCTCCCCCGGCAGGCGCTCGACCTGGCGACGGCGTTCGCGGCGTACACCTCGGGCTCGGCCTGGGTCAACGGTCGCGACCGCACCGACGGCGCCGGCGTACTCGCGCCGGGCCACGCCGCGGACCTGGTGGTCCTGGACCGCGACCCGTTCGCCGGTCCGGCCGAGGAGATCGGCGCCACCGGAGTCGCATCGACGTGGGTGGGCGGCCGGGTCGTCTTCGGCGGTTGAGCCGCCTGGGCCGGACCGCGTCTTCAGAAATCCCCGCTCAGGCGGGGAATTCGCCGGGCGCAACCCGGCTGCCCGGGGATCCCTGATCTGCCCCGTCGAGCCAGGTCGGGGTGACGAAATCCGTCGGTGCGGGACTCTGCCACTGTCGAATCCGCAGGCAGTTTCGTTAGGCTCCCGGCATGGCGGACCAGACGTTCAAGAACGTGATCAACGGGGAGCTCGTCGACAGCGTCTCGGGCGAGACCTACGACGTCGTCGATCCCACCACCGGATCGGTGTACGCGCAGGCGCCGATGTCCGGACCGGAGGACGTCGACCGGGCGTACGCCGCGGCGGCGGCCGCGTTCGAGTCCTGGCGCGAGACGACCCCGCAGGACCGCGGGAACGCCCTGCTCAAGATCGCGCAGGCGATCGAGGACCGGGTCGAGGAGATCAACGCGGTCGAGTGCCAGGACACCGGCAAGCCGCTCGGGCTGACCATGTCCGAGGAGATGCCGTACGCGTCGGACCACTTCAAGTTCTTCGCCGGCGCGGCTCGGGTGCTCGAGGGCCGGTCGGCCGGTGAGTACATGGCCGACCACACGTCCTGGATCCGCCGCGAGCCGGTCGGCGTCGTCGGCCAGGTGACGCCCTGGAACTACCCGCTGATGATGATGATCTGGAAGATCGCCCCGGCCCTGGCCGGCGGCAACGCGATCGTGCTCAAGCCCAGCGACACCACGCCGGCGAGCTCGACGCTGCTGGCCGAGCTCTGTCAGGAGTTCCTGCCGCCCGGCGTCCTGAACGTCGTGTGCGGCGACCGCGACACCGGACGCCGTCTCGTCGAGCACAAGACGCCGCAGATGGTCTCCATCACCGGCTCGGTCCGCGCCGGCATGGAGGTCGCGGGGTCCGCGGCGAAGGACCTCAAGCGCGTCCACCTGGAGCTCGGCGGCAAGGCGCCGGTGATCGTCTTCGACGACGCCGACATCGAGAAGGCCGCCGAGGGCATCGCCGTGGCCGGCTACTTCAACGCCGGCCAGGACTGTACGGCGGCCACCCGCGTGCTCGCCGGCCCCGGGGTCCACGACGATTTCGTCTCCGCGATCACCGAGCAGGCCAAGAGCACCAGGACCGGTCTCCCAGACGACGAGGACGTGCTGTACGGCGCCCTCAACAACGCCAACCAGCTCGACCGGGTCACCGGCATGGTCGACCGGCTGCCCGACCACGCGAGCGTCGCGACCGGCGGCAGGAGGCAGGGCAGCGTCGGCTACTTCTACGAGCCGACCGTGCTCGCCGGGCTCCAGCAGGACGACGAGCAGATCCAGAACGAGATCTTCGGGCCCGTGATCACGGTCCAGAAGTTCACCGACGAGGCCGAGGCGCTGCGCTGGGCGAACGGCGTCGAGTACGGCCTCGCCTCGAGCGTGTGGACCAAGGACCACGCCCGCGCCCTGCGGATGTCGAAGCACCTCGACTTCGGCGTCGTCTGGATCAACACCCACATCCCGTTCGTCTCCGAGATGCCCCACGGCGGCTTCAAGCACTCCGGCTACGGCAAGGACCTGTCGATGTACGGGCTCGAGGACTACACGCGCATCAAGCACGTGATGAGCTACATCGGCGACTGAGCAGCGAACCGCGAGGTACGAGCGGGGCGCGCGTCGAGACCCAGTGAGACGAAAGGGAGCCTGAGACCGTGAGGATCCTGCTGGTCGGCGCCGGCGGTGTCGGTGGAGCGTTCGCGGCCATCGCCGCACGTCGCGACTTCTTCGAGCGTGTCGTGGTGGCCGACTACGACCGGGCGCGGGCTGAGCAGGCCGCAGCCGCTGACTCTCGGTACGTCTCCGCGCAGGTCGACGCGTCTGACCCGGCGTCGGTGACGGACCTGTGCCGCGGACACGGCATCACCCACGTCATGAATGCCGTGGACCCGGTCTTCAACATGTCGATCTTCGCGGGTGCCTTCGCGGCCGGCGCGGACTACCTGGACATGGCGATGTCGCTGTCGACGCCGCACCCGGAGGCGCCGTACGAGAAGACGGGCGTCAAGCTCGGCGACGAGCAGTTCGCGCTCGCCGCCGACTGGGAGAACGCCGGGCGCCTGGCCCTCGTGGGGATCGGCGTCGAACCGGGCCTCTCCGACGTCTTCGCGCGGTACGCCGCGGACCACGACTTCTCCGAGATCGACGAGCTCGGCACCCGCGACGGCGCGAACCTCGTGGTCGCGGATGACGACGGCAACGAGATCTTCGCGCCGTCGTTCTCCATGTGGACCACGATCGAGGAGTGCCTCAACCCGCCGGTCGTCTGGGAGAACGGTCAGTGGCACACCACGCCGCCGTTCAGCGAGCCAGAGGTCTTCGACTTCCCCGAGGGAATCGGGCCGGTCGAGTGCGTCAACGTCGAGCACGAGGAGGTGCTCCTGATGCCCCGCTGGGTCGACTGCAAGCGGGCGACGTTCAAGTACGGCCTCGGCGACGAGTTCATCAACATCCTCCAGGTGCTGCACACGCTCGGGCTGGACCGCACCGAGAAGGTCCGGGTGAAAGGGGTCGAGGTGAGCCCGCGGGACGTGGTCGCTGCCGTCCTCCCCGACCCCGCAACGGTCGGGCCACGGATGACCGGCAAGACCTGCGCCGGGCTCTGGGTGACCGGCACGGGCAAGGACGGCCGAGGAAACCCGACCGGGCCACGTTCGACGTACTACTACCAGGTGGTGGACAACGAGTGGTCCATGCGCGAGTACGGCCACCAGTGCGTGGTCTGGCAGACCGCCGTCAACCCGGTCATCGCGCTCGAGCTGCTGGCCGAGGGGACCTGGAAGGGCGCCGGCGTGCTCGGACCGGAGGCGTTCGACAGCGTGCCGTTCCTCGATCGGCTGACGGAGTACGGCGCTCCCTGGGGACGCCGCGAGATGAGCGGCTGACGTACCGCCGTCACCACTCGCGGGCT
>JAICSC010000361.1 GCA_025937085.1 Nocardioides sp. | reverse complement strand
TGCACCCGGCCACCGGTGATGTGCCACGCCCACCACATCATCCACTGGCTCCACGGCGGCGACACCAAGCTCGAGAACCTCGTCCTGCTCTGCGGACACCACCACCGCGTCATCCACGACACCCCGTGGCAAGTCCGCCCCAACCCCCACGACCGAAAACCCGAATTCCTACCACCACCCAAACCCGGCATCGAAAGACCGTGGATCCGATATCGACCACGACGAGAATAGCGAGAGGTCCTGGAATCGTGCTCTCGTTCGGATGGTGAAGCGCGCGAGCGTCCCGGAAATGCGACTCCCGACGCCGCCGAGAGCGAATGTCTTCGTCCGGCGTCAAGCGCTCGGCGCGTCGACCGCCGCGAGTGGGGTGCCCGCCATGGGACCCTGTCGGAGCAGCCGACGCCACCGGGCACGGGAGTACGTCGCCGGGCTCGTCGTACGGACGAAGTCGTTGAGGATCCGGACGAACCGCTCGGGGTGGTCCTTGTGGGGGAAGTGCCCGGCGTTCGGGATCACCTCGACCCGGGCGTTCGGTGCCAGCTCGGCAGCACGAGCGGCGTGGCTGACCGGGATCACCCGGTCGTCCTCCCCCCAGATGACACACATCGGCATGGCCTCGGTCAGGTAGGCCCGGTCGGCCATGGTCACGATCTGGCCCTGCCAGTCGACGACGGCGCGGACGACGTGCCGGATCGCGGCCCGCGCGTGTGGGTCGCGGAACGACGTGTAGATCTCGGCGACCTCGTCGAAGTCGCGGAACTCCTCCAGGCCGGTGCGCGAGAGGGCCTTGAGTCCGGCGGCACCGACATGACGCACGCCGGGAAGGGTCAGCGCACCCATCACCTGGTAGAAGCCGGTCGTGGTGATCGCCTTGATCGCCCCCGACACCTCCGGGCCGAGTCCGCCCGAGCCGACCAGCACCAGCCGCTCGGTCCGTTCGGGGAACTGGTAGGCGAACTGCATCGCCACGCCTCCGCCGAAGCTGTGGCCGACGACGGTCACCTTGTCGAGGTCGAGGACGGTGAGCAGGTCACGCATCCCGTTGGCGAACGCTCCGATGCTGTAGTCGGCGCGCGGCTTGTCGGAGGCCCCGTGCCCGAGCAGGTCGGGGGCGACCACCGTGTAGCGCCGGGCGAGCGAGTCGAGCACCGGGAGCCAGGTCCGGTGGTTGCAGCCCAGGCCGTGCAGCAGGAGCAGCACCGGGCCCTTCCCCACCTTCACGTACGCCCGCCGGTGACCGTGGATCGTGACGTGCTGCACGCGGTGTTGACGCATCGGCGGGTCGGCCTCCTCGGTGGCCTGCGCGGGGTGGGTCGGGCGCGATTCAACCAGACGTACCCGGCGTTCGGACGAGCGAAACCCGGTCCACTGTCATGAAGGAGGTCATCGAGTCTCGGTCTAGGGTCGGTGCGTGAGCGTGCGCGCCGTACCCGGCACCCCGGACAGGCCCGGGGGTGACTCGGCCTCGCGCGAGCGCGCCGCCGAAGCATTGCGCCGGTCCACCGGAGCCCTGAGCTCGGCGGCGATGTCGCGGATGCTCACCGACGTGCCCTGGTTCGCCGAGCTCACGGCGGAGAGCCGCTCGTGGATCGGCCAGATCCTGCAGGCCGGCATCCAGGGGTTCGTCGACTGGTTCCGGCTGGACGACGACGAGGCCTCGCCCGGCGACACCGCCGCGGCGGTGTTCGGGGCGGCACCCCGCAGCATGACCGGCCTGATCACGCTCGGTCAGACGGTCGACCTGGTACGCCTCGGCATCGAGGTCGTCGAGTCGCACGTCGACGAGGTGGTCGACCCCGTGGATGCGCCGGCCGTGCACGCCGCCGTCCTCCGCTACGCCCGCGAGGTCGCGTTCGCCACCGCCGAGGTCTACGCGCGTGCTGCCGAGGCCCGCGGCGCGTGGGACGCGCGCCTCGAGGCCCTCGTGGTCGACTCGGTGCTCCGCGCGGAGGCGGACGAGACGGTCGCGTCCCGGGCGAGCGCACTCGGCTGGGCGCAGCGGGAGGGCGTCACGGTCGTCCTCGGGCCAGCCCCCACGCCGCGCACCGAGGACCTCTTCGACCAGGTACGACGGGTGGCCCGCGCCGCCGGGATGGACGCGTTGTGTGCCACCCAGGGTGAGCGGCTCGTGGTCATCCTCGGTGGTGTGGCGGACGCCGACAAGGCGGCCCACGTGGTGGTGCGGTTCTTCGGCGAAGGCCCCGTCGTCGTCGGCCCCCGCACCGACGACCTCGCCTCGGCCCACGTCTCCGCCCGCGCCGCGCTGGCCGGGCTGCGGGCGGCCGTCGGCTGGCCGGACGCGCCGCGTCCGGTGGCCAGTGACGACCTGCTCCCCGAACGCGTGCTCGCCGGCGACGGCCACGCACGACGCCATCTGGTGGACGAGGTGTTCGTCCCGCTGCGCGGCGCCCGGGAGACGCTCACCGACACCCTCACGGCGTACTTCCAGCACGGCCAGTCGCTCGAGGCGACCGCGCGAGCCCTGTTCGTGCACCCCAACACGGTGCGGTATCGGCTGCGACAGGCCGCCGAGCTGACCGGGCTGTCCCCGACGGATCCGAGAGAAGGACTGACCCTGCAGCTGGCGCTCGTCCTGGGGCGCCAGGCACATCGTCGCAACCCGGACGACAATTTGTAGAATACCTACAAATTTGGCCCGGTGAGTTTCGTGCGCGCCCGACGCGCGCACGGGGTCCGGACCCGGAAGGCTGGAGCCGTGCTCGTCATCGTCGCTCCCGGTCAGGGAGCCCAGACACCCGGCTTCCTGTCCCCTTGGCTCGCGGACCCGACGTTCGCCTCCCGATTCCAGTGGCTCTCGACCGTCGCCGGCATCGACCTGGCCCACTACGGCACCGACGCCGACGCCGAGACCATCCGCGACACACAGATCGCCCAGCCCCTGCTCGTCGCGACCGGACTGATCACCGCCCTCGAGCTCTTCCCGCACCCGGCGGACGCCTTCGGCCAGATCGGGGCCGTCGCCGGTCACAGCGTCGGGGAGCTGGCCGCGGCCGCCGGCGCCCGCGCGATCACCGCCGAGCAGGCGATGGTCCTGGTGCGTGAGCGGGGCAAGGCGATGGCCGATGCCGCCGCGAAGACCGCGACCGGCATGACCGCGGTGCTCGGCGGTGACCGCGAGGAGGTGCTGGCCGCCATCGAGGCTCAGGGCCTCGTCCC
>JAICSC010000331.1 GCA_025937085.1 Nocardioides sp. | reverse complement strand
CCGCTTCGTGGCGCTAGGGTGACCGCACCACTTCACAACGGATCGTCCGGCACGTGCCTGCCGGTGAAGGGAGCACCACCTCATGTCCACAGTGACCTTCGACAAGGCCCAACGCTGGTACGCCGGCACCGATGCACCCGCGGTCGCCGGCCTCGATCTCGAGATCCACGACGGTGAGTTCATGGTCCTCGTCGGGCCCTCCGGGTGCGGGAAGTCCACCACCCTACGGATGCTCGCCGGGCTGGAGGAGGTGGACGACGGGCGGATCATGATCGGCGACCGGGACATCACCCAGGTGCCGCCGAAGAACCGGGACATCGCGATGGTGTTCCAGAACTACGCCTTGTACCCCCACATGACGGTCGCGGAGAACATGGGCTTCGCGCTGAAGATGGCCAAGGTGCCGTCGGCGGAACGGCGCCAGCGCGTCGAGGACGCGGCGAAGCTGCTCGGGCTCACCGAGTACCTCGCGCGCAAGCCCAAGGCGTTGTCGGGCGGACAGCGCCAGCGGGTCGCGATGGGCAGGGCGATCGTGCGCAACCCGCAGGTGTTCTGCATGGACGAGCCGCTGTCGAACCTGGACGCCAAGATGCGGGTCCAGACCCGCACCGACATCGCCAAGCTGCAGGCCGACCTCGGCGTCACCACGGTCTACGTCACCCACGACCAGATCGAGGCGATGACGATGGGGGACCGGGTCGCGGTGATGGACGCCGGTGTGCTCCAGCAGGTCGACACGCCGTTGCGGCTCTACGACAAGCCGGCCAACCTCTTCGTCGCGGGCTTCATCGGCTCCCCGCAGATGAACCTCATCAAGGCCACCGCCGCTGATGGCGTCGCCAAGATCGGCCAGTACGCCGTGCCCGTGGACGCGGCGTCCGCTCGCCGGAGGACCGGCAACATCACCGTGGGTGTCCGGCCCGAGGCGTGGCGGATCGTGGCGCCCGGCGAAGGTGGCCTGCCCGTCGATGTCACCGTTGTCGAGGAGCTGGGTGCGGACGCCTTCGTCTACGGCACCTCCGACGTCGAGGGGACACCGAACACGATCATCGTCCGGGTGAGCACCCGCGACTCGGTGCACAAGGGAGAGGTCATCCACGTCACCACCGACCCGCGGAACGTGCACGTCTTCGACACCGACACCGGAGAGCGGATCTCCGACTGACCGGGCGTAGCCGGAGCTCAGGCCTCGGCCGTCCTCCGTGCGGACGCGGCGGCATCGTCGGCGAGGCTCGCCGCCTGCGCGGCCAGGTCGTCGCCCAGACCGGACTCGGCCGCGTTGATGGCCACCAGCCGTGCCGCGGACCGTGCCGCGGCTTCGGCCAGCCAGGCGCCCGCCGAGGCGTCCCCTCGGAGCGAGGGGCGCCCAGCCTCGACGAGGGTCGCCGCGTCCCGGGCGGCCTCGGCCGCGCAACGTGCGACCTCGAGAGGCACGGCCATGGCCTGTCGCCAGGCGTCACCCAGCGTCTCGCGGTCCCCGGACGAGCGAGCGGCGAGGACGGCGCCGTACGCCGAGGCATCCTCGTCCGCGAGCTGCAGCGCTCGTGCCCGCAGGTGGTGAGCGCGCTCGGGCAGGCCCTCCGGCGGGGAGTCGGCGTACGCCGCGGCCATCGCTACCAGTCCCGCGGCGAGGGCGGCGGTGAGAGCGACGGCCGCACCGCCACCGGGAGCCGGGCTACGCGCTGCGAAGGCGTCGAGGACGTCGGTCAACCGCTGGTCAGCCAACCGCCCGTCAGCCAGGGACGGCCCCGCGCTCGTCTGGTCGTCCATGGTCAGAACAACCCCACAACCTCACCGTCGGCGTCGATGTCGATGTGGGCTGCGGCGGGGTCCGAGCCGAGTCCGGGCATCGTCTGCATGTCGCCACAGATCGGGTACACGAAACCGGCGCCGACCGCGGCCCGCACCTCGCGGACCGGCAGCCGCCAGCCCGTGGGAGCACCCTTGAGCGTGGGGTCGGACGAGAGCGACAGATGGGTCTTGGCCATGCAGATCGGCAGCCCGCCGAAGCCGGCCCGCTCGTAGGTGTCCAGGGACCGCGACGCGACTGGGCTGTAGTCGACACCGTCGGCGCCGTAGATCTCACGGGCGATCGTCTCGATCTTCTCCCTCAGACTCGCGTCGTCGGGATAGAGCATCCGGAAGTCGGACGCCTCATCGGACGCCTCCACCACCGCCTCGGCCAGCGTGACCGCGCCCGCGCCGCCTCGAGCGAAGTGGTCACAGACCGCGAACCTGGCCCCGGCGTCCTCGGCGACCTCGCGGACGACGTCGTGCTCGCTCGCGTGGTCGGTGGGGAACGAGTTGACCGCGACCACCGCGGGAATCCCGTGCCGGCGCACGTTCTCGATCTGCTTGGCCAGGTTGGTGGCGCCCGCGCGGACGTCGTCGGGGTTCTCCGCCAGGAGCTCCGGAGGAAGCGGCTTCCCGGCCACGATGCGGTACCGGCCGGAGTGGGCCTTGAGCGCACGGATCGTCGCCACGACCACGGCCGCGTCGGGCCGCTCCCCGGAGGTGCGGCACTTGATGTTGAAGAACCGCTCGGCGCCCATGTCGGCCCCGAACCCGGCCTCGGTGACGACGTACTCACCACACCGCAGCGCGACCAGGTCGGCGATGATCGAGGAGTTCCCGGTGGCGATGTTGCCGAAGGGGCCACAGTGCACGAGCACCGGCGTGTTCTCCATCGTCTGCATCAGGTTGGGCTTGATCGCCTCCCGCAGCAGCACGGTCATCGCACCGGCGGCCTGGAGCTGCTCGGCGGTCACCGGCTCGCCGTCGTGGGTGTAGCCCACGACGATGCGGCCGAGGCGGGCCCGCAGGTCGGCCAGCGAGGTGGTCAGCGCGAGGGTCGCCATCACCTCCGACGCGGCCGTGATGTCGAAGCCCGCCTCGCGGGGTACGCCGTCCATCCGGCCGCCCAGTCCCGTCACGACGTGACGCAGAGCCCGGTCGTTCACGTCGAGCACGCGGCGCCATGTGACTGAGTGGGGATCCATGCCGAGGGCGTTGCCCCGGAACAGGTGGTTGTCCAGCATGGCGCTGAGCTGGTTGTGGGCGGCGGTCACGGCGTGCATGTCGCCGGTGAGATGGAGGTTCAGCTGTTCCATCGGCACGACCTGGCTCATGCCGCCGCCGGAGGCGCCGCCCTTGATGCCCAGCGCCGGGCCCATCGACGGTTGCCGGACGCAGACGACCGACGACTTTCCGATGTGCTTGAACGCCTGTCCGAGACCCACCGTGGTCGTCGTCTTGCCCTCGCCGAGCGGCGTCGGTGTCACGGCGGTCACCACGACGTACTTGGCCCGCGGCTGGTCCGCGAGCTCCGAGATGGCGTCCAGGCTGACCTTCATCACGTGTCGGCCGTACGGTTCGAGCAGGTGGCTGCCCAGCCCCATCTCGTTGCCGATGTCCTCGATCGGCTTGAGCGATGCGGAGCGCGCCATCGTGAGGTTCTCAGAGCTCATGGTCGTCGACGTTCCTCCCTCCACCCGGGTCGGTACGGTCCGAGCAGTCAGGGGTGACCGTACGGAAACCACTCGATCGCGGCAATGGCCGAATCGACCCGCACCTCGGGGCGCGGCTGGGGTGTGGCCCTCAGACGGGGGAGCGGCCCGCCGACCCTCATACCAGTGTCGGCCGACGGGCCGTCCTTCCTCCCAGTACCCGGGTCCGGGCGCCGTCACGCAGACTGGAGGTCCGGCTCCCCTCATCTCCGCGGAGGTCCGCATGACCACGAGCAACCCGCACGACCCGCACGACCCGCGCGAAACAGCAGACGAGGCCGACCTGGCCGAGCAGCAGATGCCCGTCGACGAGGACGAGGCCGTGGACGTCCGCGCACGAGACGAGGCGGACGAGGGTGACCTGCTCGAGCAGGCGACCCCGGTCCCGGAGGACGATGACGACTACCGCGG
>JAICSC010000134.1 GCA_025937085.1 Nocardioides sp. | reverse complement strand
TGGTGACCAGGCCGTTCTCACCGGCTCGCGGCTTGCACAGGTAGATCCCGACAACCGCCGTGAGCGCGCCGATGGCGGGGATCAACAGCGGGAAGACCAGACCCTTGTCGCCGAAGGCCTGGGAGCCGAGGATCAGCGCGGCAACCAAGGTCACGGCGTACGACTCGAAGAGGTCGGCGGCCATGCCGGCGCAGTCGCCGACGTTGTCGCCCACGTTGTCGGCGATCGTCGCCGCGTTGCGCGGGTCGTCCTCGGGGATGTTCTGCTCGACCTTGCCGACCAGGTCCGCGCCGACGTCGGCGGCCTTGGTGAAGATGCCGCCGCCGACACGCATGAACATCGCGAGGAGGGCGGCACCGAAGCCGAACCCCTCGAGGACATGGGGTGCCTTGTCGCGGAAGATCAGCACGACCACGCTGGCACCGAGCAGGCCGAGGCCGACGGTGAGCATGCCCACCATGCCGCCGGTGCGGAACCCGATGTTCATGGCCGGGTCGCGGCCCTCGTCGTTCGCGGCCGCGGCGACCCGGAGGTTGGCCCGGACCGCGAGGTTCATGCCGAGATAGCCCACGGAAGCCGAGAAGCCGGCCCCGAACAGGAAGAAGATCGACCGACCGATCCGCACCCCCCAGTCGTCGGCAGGCAAGAGCATCAGCGCGAAGAACGCGATCACGGCGAAGATCGCCAGCGTGCGGAACTGCCGCTGGAGGTAGGCGTTCGCCCCCTCCTGCACCGCGTGCGCGATGTTCTTCATGTTGTCGGTGCCTTCGCCGGCGGCAAGGACCTCCTGGCGGAACATGTACGCCATCGCGAGCGCGCCGAGCGCGATCAGCAGGACGATGATGACCAGGACCAGATTGCCGCCGGAGAGGTGCACCACGTCGGGACTGATCCCGGTCATGGACTTCCTCCTGGGAATACGTTCATTTCAACGGCGCGGATTGTGCCATGCGCCCCGGGGGATCATGTCATCCGCGAGCCGTGCGAGTCACACTGGGCGCGCAGCGCACCCGGGTCTCGACCCGAGCAGAACGGCGTACGGCGTGGGGCCGGCTCAGCTCGTGGCGAGGGCCGCCTCGGCGGTGTCGTGGATGACGAACACCTTGGCGAGTCCGGTGATGCGGAAGATCTTCAAGAGCCGGTCCTGTTTGCACACCAGCTGGAGGGACCCGTCGTGGGCGCGGACCTTCTTCAGGCCGCCGACCAGGACGCCGAGGCCCGTCGAGTCGAGGAACTCGACCTCGGACATGTCGATCACGAGGTTGTAGGTGCCGGCGGCCACGAGCTCTGTGATCTCCTCGCGCAGACGAGGCGCGGTGTAGACGTCGATCTCGCCGGCGACCGCGACGACGGTACGGCCTTCGGCCTCGCGCGTCGTGATGGTCA
Organism: Nocardioides sp.; assembly: GCA_025937085.1. GTDB lineage: Bacteria > Actinomycetota > Actinomycetes > Propionibacteriales > Nocardioidaceae > Nocardioides. The sequence goes on along the minus strand of JAICSC010000134.1, from coordinate 7,390 downwards.
GGTCCACGTGTCCACTCCAAGAGCTCCCGAACGGGCGGGGAGAGCCGGAGGCCCACACCCCTTCTGGCCTATCAAACCACGCCCCAGCAGATCGTGGAGAAATTGCCTCACACGCTCCGGCCCGACCGTCGGTGGGCTTTGCCAGACTGAGCCGGTGAGCAGTGTCGCCGAGGGCTCGCCGGGCCACCGTGTCCGACGAGTGGTGGACGTCGAGCGGCTGGGTCGGCGCCTGGCCTCCGCTCCTGGCCGCGAGGACTCGTTGCGCCATGTCCGTGTGCTTCCGCGGCGCCCAGCGGTGCCTGCCGCGTGGCCGGCCTGGGTGCATCCCGACGTCGTCGCCGCCCTGCGACGACGTGGCGTCGACTCCTTGTGGCGTCATCAGGCGATCGCGGCCGAGGCGGCGTGGGAGCACCAGCACGTCGTTGTCTCGACCGGCACGGCATCGGGCAAGTCATTGGCCTACCAGCTCCCGGCGCTGACCTCGATCCTGGAACGCCGCGGCACCCGGGGTGAACGCGGGGCGTCGACTCTGTACATCAGTCCCACGAAGGCACTCGCACAGGATCAGCTCTCCGCGATCGCCGGCCTCGGCCTGGATGTACGGGTCACCACCCACGACGGAGACTCGTCGTACGAGGAGCGTGACTGGACCCGCGAGCACGGCGAGTACGTCCTCACCAACCCGGACATGCTCCACCGCTCACTGCTGCCGCGGCACGAGCGCTGGTCGGGGCTGTTCCGCTCCCTCGACCTGGTCGTGGTCGACGAGTGTCATCACTACCGCGGAGTCTTCGGGGCGCACGTCGCCCAGGTGCTGCGCAGGCTGCGTCGGGTGTGCGCGGCCCACGGCTCCGACCCGACGTTCGTGCTCGCGTCGGCGACCGTCGGCAACCCGGCCGAGCACGCCTCACGACTGACCGGCCTCGACGTGATGGCCGTGAGCCATGACGACGCCCCACGAGGAGAGGTGGCGCTCGCGCTCTGGGAGCCGCGCTTCACGTCGTACGCCGGTGAGAACGGCGCTCCGCTGCGCCGTGCCGCGTCCTCCGAGTCGGCGGACCTGCTCGCCGACCTCGTGAGCGAGGGCGTGCGCACGTTGGCGTTCGTGCGATCACGTCGGGCCGCGGAGCAAGTGGCTGCCACGACCGCAGGACTCCTCGCCGAGATCGACCCCGAGCTTCCCGCGCGGGTGGCGAGCTACCGAGGTGGTTACCTTCCGGAGGAACGCCGCGACATCGAGCAGGCGCTCCGAGACGGACGACTGCTGGGTCTGGCCGCCACCAATGCACTCGAGCTGGGCATCGATGTCTCGGGTCTCGACGCGGTCCTGGTCGCGGGGTTCCCTGGTACGCGCGCTGCCTGGTGGCAGCAGGTCGGTCGCGCCGGGCGCAACGCCTGTGACGCCCTCGCCGTCCTGGTGGCCCGCGACGATCCCCTCGACACCTACCTCGTCACCCACCCGGAGGCCCTGCTCGACCAGGCCGTCGAGCTGACCGTGTTCGACCCCGGCAACCCCTACGTGGTCGGCCCCCACCTGTGCGCCGCCGCCCAGGAGATCCCCCTCCGCGAGCACGAGCTCGACCTCTTCGGTCCCCACGCTCGTGAGCTGCTCGACCAGCTCACCGAGACCGGTCGGCTGCGTCGTCGTCCGCAAGGGTGGTACTGGACCCATCCCGAGCCGGCCAGTGCCCTGACCGACATCCGGTCGGGAAGCGGTCGCCCGTTCTCCCTCGTCGAGGGGAGCACGGGTCGCGTCGTCGGGACCGTCGACGGCGGTTCGGCCCATGCCACCGCGCATGAGGGCGCCGTCTACGTCCACCGGGGCGAGACGTGGCTCGTGGACTCTCTGGACCTCGAGGACCGGGTCGCGATGATCGACCGCGCCGACGTGGGCTACTCCACCACCGCACGCGAGCTCACCGAGGTCACCATCGACCGCGAGCTCGCACACCGGCTCTGGGGCGCCGCCCGGCTCTCGTTCGGAGTGGTGGACGTCTCTCACCAGGTCGTGTCCTACCTCCGCCGACGGCAACCGTCCGGCGACGTGATCGACGAGGTTCCGCTCGACCTGCCCGAGCAGAACCTCACGACCCAGGCCGTCTGGTGGACCTTGAGCGACGACCAGCTGGCGGAGACGGGGCTGCTGTCGGCCGACCTCCCCGGAGCGGCACACGCGGCCGAGCACTGCTCGATCGGGCTGCTGCCGCTGTTCGCGACCTGCGACCGATGGGACATCGGCGGGGTCTCGACCGCCCGTCACGTGGACACCGGACGGCTCACCGTCTTCGTGTACGACGGCCACCCCGGCGGCGCGGGCATCAGCCGGCGTGGCTTCGACGCGGCACGCGAGTGGCTTACCGCGACGCGCGAGACGATCGGGTCCTGCACGTGCCCCGACGGCTGTCCCTCGTGCGTGCAGTCACCCAAGTGCGGCAACCAGAACCACCCCCTCCACAAGACCGGGGCCATGACTCTCCTGGACACGCTTCTCGCCGACGCGCCACCTCAGCAGCTTCGCCAGCTTCGCTAGTGTCCCGACATGGTGGTCCTGGGACTACTCCTGCTCGCGGCCGGGGCCTTGGCCGTCCTGGCGGCACTCTTCGGCACGAGCGGGAGCGCGAGCTTTCTCGGTGCCGACCTCGGCGGCACCAGCGTCTTCTTCCTGGGCGTGGCCGCGACCCTCGCCGTTCTCTGCGGTCTCGTGCTGACGCGAGCCGGCACCGGCCGAGCCTTGCGCCACCGGCGCGAGCACCGGCGGCTTCGCGCGCTCGAGCGTGAGCACGGGACACATCCGAGCACGGGGCGCGACAGCGACGGTCGGAAGGAGACTCGCGAGGAAGGTGGCCGAACGGGTGAGGACCCTCCCGTCGATTGAGTTGAGACAGGACCGGCCTGGTCAAGGGGCCGGGCCTGCGCGGGATCTCGCGCCGAGGTCAGCGGTCTGTCCGAGCCAGTGCGGCCCGGCGACGCGCACCTCGACCGCGACGTCGGCGCCGGAGACCAGACAGCCGGTGAGGGTAGCTCCATTGGCAGCGGCCGTCTCTCCCGCGGCCGCACAGCCCTGACGGCCCTCGAGAACGGCGTTGGCGCCCGCCAGGGCGGCAAGGTCCGCCGCGGACTGGGCGGCTCGATGGGCTGCGACCATCGCGACCACGACCGCGAGTGCCGCACCGAGGGTGACCAGGACTCCGGCCATGGCCAGCACAAGAAGGGTCGCCGCGCCTCGCTCGCGTCCGGACCTCACCGATCGGCCCGTGCGGTGGTGACCGCCTCGACGGTGGTGACGGCCTCGGCGTGCACGCGCACGGCGGGCAGGAACCCGAGCAGGCCACCGGGCGGGGCGACGGTGTCGCTGGCGGACGCGATCACTGCCCCGTCGCGCGCGACCACCGAGACCGTGGCACCGGGGGCGACCTGAAGCCCCCGATGCACGGCCGCCGACTCGGCGTCGCCGCGTGCACTCGCCCGGGCTGCTTCACGGGCGGCGTCGACCATCCGCACCTGCGAGATGCCGATGGTCAGCAGCCAGACCAGGCCGATGGTCAGGGACACCAGCAGCGGAATGCCCAGCGCGAGCTCGGCCGTCGCCGCACCGCGCTGGTCGCGACTCATCCGATGCCCAGCAGCGACAGGACATGGTCGAACAGGGTGCGGAGCAGCTGCTCACCGAAACCGCCGGTCAACAGCTTGAACAGCAGGCCGGCGAAACCAGCCCCCGCCGCCGTGCCGACGGCGTACTCCGCGGTGGTGATGCCGCGCTGGTCGTGGTGACGATGCATGACTCTCCTCTCGGACGCGACCGCAGGGTGCGGCCCACAGCAACTGTGGCGGCGAGCACGCGACCCGCCGGTCCGGCGCCGGACCGCTGTGGAACCGGTCGACATCTCGGGCGTCGGTGGACAGTTGCCGGGCTGAGCCACGCCTCGGTGATCTGGGGTCTAAGCACCGACAGGCAGCGTCTGCTGCGCGCCATCTCTGAGCCTGAACGTCACAGCGAGAGCGAGCCCAGCAACGCGGCGACCAGTGGGACGACGCCGATCAGCACGAAGGAGGGCAGCAGACACAGACCCAACGGGACGGCGGCCTTCACCCCGACCTCGCGAGCCCGCTCCTCGACCTGAAGGCGGAGACGCCGGTCGAGCTCGTCGGCGAGCCGCGAGACCTCGTGGGTCACCGGAGACCCCGACCTGTGGGCGCGCACCATCGCCCTACCCAGAGGCGCGAGAGCGGCATCGGCGAGAACCGCCTCCCATGCCTGATCGGGCGGCATCCCGAGCGAGAGGCGAGCCGGTACGCCGACCAGTCGTTCGGCCGCGGGGCCCGGCAGTGCCTCACACACCAGTCGCAGCGACTCGGCCACGTCTGACCCCGAGTCGAGTGCCGTCGCGAGCAGGTGTGCCATCCCCGGCAGCTCACCCTCGGCGGCCTCGCGAAGCCGCCGTACGGAGGCGGGCTCCGAGCGACCGATCCACAGCCAGGTCAGGGCTGCGGTCACGGCCCCGGCGGGCAGCGCCCACGTGCCCCCGACGAAGGTCGCGCCGGCCGCGCCCGCCAAGGCGGACCACAACCACCGCCAGCGCCGCATCCAGCCGGAGTCCTCCGGCAGCTCCGCCAGGACCACCTCCTGGCCGGTCGTCCATCGAGCGCGCGACGGCACCACGAGGAGCGCCGCCACTCCAGCGAACGAAGCCGCGACCCAGGCGGTCACCGATCCACCTCACGGGCGATGAGCTCGATCCACCACAGGCCCAGCAGGCCGACGGCCAGCCCGGCGGCCAGGCACCCGAGCCCCCACGGCGTACGGAGGAGGAACGTCCACGGGTCCGCTCCGGCTCCACTGCCCATCAGCAGCGCAGCCGCCGGCAGCGCCGCCACGAGCCGGGCCGTCGCTCGCGCGGACGCCAGCTCACCTGCCACCACTCGGCGTGTGGCCTGCTCGCGCCGGATCAGCTCGGCCATCCTCCGCGTCGCGGCGCCCAGTCCACCGCCGGTGCGCTGGGACAGCGTCCAGGCAGCCGCCAGGAAGCGCAGGCCGCCCGCACCAGGGGTGGTGGCGGCCTCTCGGAAGGCAGCGGGGACGTCACCGCCGAACCGGCACACCTCGGCGACCTGACGGATCCTCGGCCACGCGGCCGCGGCCTCGTCGAGAGCGGCCTCGACAGGCCGGCCCGCCGACAGCTCGGCGGCGAGGAGATCGCACACCTCCGACATGTGTTCGGCGTTCCTCGCCGACTCGCGGGAGGCGACGCGTCGTCGCCACAGCAGGCGAGCGCCGCCCACGCCGAGCCCGAGAACGACGGCCGCGCCGATCCACCCGTGGGGAACGAGGAGCAGCAGGGCTGCAGCGAGGACGAACAGGGCCCGGGATCGCGCTCCGTCAGCACCCTCGGTGGGCAACGACGGAGGGACGAGCAGCCAGGTCGCGAGTCCCGCCGCCGCCACGGCCAGGGCGATCACGAGGCCAACCGATCGACCAGTCGCGCCTCACCGGGGCCGGTGACGGTCCGCCCGCCGCCCGGGAACGACACGGCGGTGACCATCTCGGCCAGGCCGTCGTGGCGTCGGTCGGGAACCGCGACCTCACGAAGGACGCGCTGCCCGTTGACATCTCGGCCGAGGTGGAGGACCGCGTCGACCCCGGCGAGGAGCTGGCTGTGCGCGGCTTCGCGTCCGAGCCCGGCGGCCAGCGCCAGCGCCTCGATCCGGGCCGGCACGTCGCGGGCGGAGTTGGCGTGGATGGTGCCGCAGCCGCCCTCGTGCCCGGTGTTCAGCGCGGCCAGGAGCTCGACGACCTCGCCGCCACGGACCTCGCCGACGACGAGCCGGTCGGGTCTCATCCGGAGGGCCTGGCGGACCAGGGTCCGGAGCGTCACCTCGCCCGCGCCCTCGATGTTCGGCGGCCGGGCCTCGAGGCCGACGACGTGGGGATGCTCCGGGCGCAGCTCGCTGGCGTCCTCGACCAGCACCAGGCGCTGCGTGTGGGAGACGACGGAGAGCAGGGTGTTCAGCAGGGTGGTCTTGCCGGAACCGGTGCCGCCACTGACCAGGAACGCCAACCGCCGGGCCACCACCGCCCGGAGCAGGCGCACGCCCTCGTGGGTCAGGGTGCCGGCCGCGAGCAGGTCGTCCAGGGAGAGCACGCGCTGGTGAGGGACACGGAGCGAGAGGATCGTGCCCGGCCGGGCCAGTGGTGCCAGCACGGCATGGAACCGCGTGCCGTCCCGAAGGCGTACGTCGACGTGTGGCGTCGCGTCGTCGAGCCGCCGCCCGCCCGAGGCGGCGAGGCGTTGTGCCAACCGACGCACGGCCTCGTCGTCGGGAAAGGCGATCTCGACACGTTGGAGTCCGTGGCCACGGTCGACGTAGACGTCGTCGGGTCCGTTGACCAGCACGTCGGTGACGTCTGGCTCGCGCAGCAACGGCTCGAGCGGCCCGGCGCCCACGACGTCGCGGCGCAGCGCCTCGTGGACGGCGAGCACGGTCGCGTCGCCGACGGGACGACCCGACGCACGCAATGCCTCCGCGACGCGCTGGGGCGTCACCTCCCCCCGGTCGCGGGCCAGCCGCTCGCGGACCTCCTCGACCAGGTCGCCGACGACGGCCATCAGGCCGCGCGGGGAAGCGCGTCGCCCAGCACCGCCAGGACGCTCGTGGCGGCGCGGCCGAGCGGCCCGCGTCGGGACCGCACCGGGCCGAGGCCCAGGTCGACGGCCTCGGTGATGCCGCGCTGGTCACTCATCCGGGTCACGACGGGCGCGCCCACCACTCGAGCCAACGACTCGTCGTCCAATCCTGACCCACGGACCACGAGCCCGATCACGTCGGAGTCGACGAATCGCCTGCACATCCGCATCGCGGCCGCGACTCCCGCCACGGTCGTCACCACGGTCACCAGGACCTGGTCACACCGGGACGCGATCTCGTCGACGAAGGGATCCGGAGCGCGGGGTAGGTCGATCACGACGGTGTCATGGCCACGTCGCGCCGCCGAGAGTGCTTCGCGGGCGGCGAACGGCTGGAGCCGCACCGGCTTCGCCCCGGCGTACCAGGTCAGCGCGGCCACGCCCTCACGCCGTGGCAGCGAGTCCCTCAGGGCCCGGGCGCTCAACCGACCCGTCGTGTGCCCCAGCGCCTCCCACCTCACCCCGTCGACGAGGTCGAGCCCGAGCACCCGATCGGTGCCCGGGCCGAACGGGTCGGCGTCGAGGACGACCGACGGCCCGGAACGGGCCGCGACCTGGCCGAGAGCGCACGCGAACGTGGTCGCGCCCGAGCCCCCGCTGCCCCCGATGACGCCGATGGTCAGCCCGCGAGCCGGTCCCGAGTCGACGACATCGGTGAGGCGCTCGACGAGCCATCCCTCCGACCGTGGCAGCTCCGCGACGCTCTC
>JAICSC010000029.1 GCA_025937085.1 Nocardioides sp. | reverse complement strand
GATCTTGTCGAGGTTGCGGCCGCGCGCGAAGCCCTCCATGCCGCGCTCGACCACGAGCAGCGAGATGCCCTGGTGGCCGGCGTCGGGGTCGGTGCGGGCGACGACGATGACGAGGTCGGCCAGGATGCCGTTGGAGATGAAGGTCTTCTGCCCGGTCAGCACGTAGTGGTCGCCCTCGGCGACGGCCCGCGTCTTGATGCCCTGCAGGTCCGACCCGGCACCGGGCTCGGTCATCGCGATCGCGGCGATCGACGTACCGGCGCAGAGGCCGGGGAACCAGCGCCGCTGTTGCTCGGGCGTCGCGCCGGCCGCGAAGTAGGGCGCGATCATGTCGTTGAACAGCGGGAAGGCGCAGCCGTAGACACCGCGTCTCGCCATCTCCTCGCCGACGACCGCGTTGTAGCGGAAGTCGGCGGTGCCACCCCCGCCGTACTCCTCGGGCAGCTGCAGACCGAGCAGTCCCTGCGCGCCCGCCCTCGCCCACACCTCGCGGTCGACGATGCCGTCCCTCTCCCACTGCTCGTGGAACGGCACGACCTCCTTGTCGAGGAACGTCGCCACGCTCTCGCGGAACGCCTCGTGCTCGGGCTCGAACAGCGCACGGCTCATTCCGCCACTGTGACAGTGGGACTGTCATGGTGCAAGGGAGTGGTCGGGCCCCCTCATCAGCACTCGCTCACAGGCGAACTCCCGGAGCTCGTACGGCGTGTCGTGCGGTCCCAGGAACCTCCCGTCGACGCCGGCCGCCGCCCAGTCGGCGAGCTGCACCCCGCCCGCCCGGCAAAGCCGCACCGCGGCCCTTCGTCCAGATCGGTGACGAAGCCAAGCCGTCCGTATCGTTCGAGAGCTGCCTCGAGATCGTGGACCTTGATCACGCCCGGGTGCGGACGGGTCTCCTCCGATCCGCGGCCTGTCCACCATTGTCGTCTGCGGCTCTTGCACCGGGGTGGTCATACGTGTATGATCGAACACATGTTCGTTTTCCCCGTTCTCGACTCAGCTTCACTTGACGTGGCGCGGGTGGAGGCGTGGGTCGAGGAGCTTGCCTCGAGCAGTGGTCCGGGGGACGACGGGGCTCGGGTGCGGATGCTGGCTGCGTTGGAGCGGCTCTCGTGTGCGGCGGCCGGGTTGCAGGCCGAGGTCACCGCTGGTCTGGATGAGTCGGTGCGCAGCGAGGAGGCCGCGCTCGGGGTGCCGCGGGAGCGTCGGGGGCGCGGGGTGGCGGCGGAGGTGGCGCTGGCTCGTCGGGAGTCCCACCACCGGGGCCGGCAGCATGTCGGTCTGGCCCGGGTGCTGCACGAGGAGATGCCGTGCACGCATCGGGCGTTGCGGGAGGGTCGGATCACCGAGTGGAAGGCGACCATCCTGGTCCGGGAGACGGCGTGCCTGACCCTGGAGGACCGGCAGGCCGTCGACCGCAGGCTGGCGGGAGACGCCGATTCCCTGGAGCGGACGGGGCAGCGCCGGCTCGAGGGTGCGGTGCGCAGCCAGGCCGCCGAGCTGGATGCCGCCTCGGTGGTGCTGCGGCGTCGGGTCGCGGAGTCACAGCGGCGGGTGACGCTGCGGCCTGTGCCCGACACCATGACCAGGCTGTCCGCCGAGCTGCCGGTGGCCACCGGGGTCGCGGTGCTGAAGTCATTGTCGGATGCGGCCGCCTCGGCCCGTGCCGCCGGCGACCCGCGCTCCCGCCACCAGGTGATGGCCGACACCTTGGTCGAGCGGGTGCTTGGCACGGCCGACGGTGTGGTGCCGGTCGAGATCGAGCTGGTGGTCAGTGACCAGGTGCTCCTCGGCGACCGTGACGACTCCGCCTACCTCGACCGGTTCGGCCCGATCCCGGCCGAGATCGCCCGCGAGATCGCGGCGAAGGCCGGCGAACGCGGCCTCGCCCGGCTACGCCGCCTCTACCGCCGACCCCGGACCGGCCAGCTCGTCGCCGCCGACTCCCGCAGCCGTCGTTTCGACGGAGGCCTCGCACGGTTCATCCGGCTACGCGACCAGACCTGCCGCACCCCCTGGTGCGACGCCCCGATCCGCCACACCGACCACGCCGACCCCGCCTCCGGAACCGGCCAGACCTCCCGCGACAACGGGCAGGGCCTGTGCGAGGCCTGCAACTACGCCAAGGAAGCCCCCGGCTGGTCGGTTCGGATCACCGGCACTGACCCACACACCATCGAGATCCACACGCCCACCGGGCAGATCTACCGCTCACAAGCCCCACCACTCCCAGGACACGTGCCCCGACGCCCCGGCGTACCCCGCCTCCACGGCCTCGAAACGGTCCCACTTGCGATCGCGACGGCTGGAGAACAGATCTGGGTGCCGTGATCCTCTTCGCATCCCCCGGAACCGATGTGCCCTTTCGCGAGGTTCCACAGACGACACGGACGGTATGAATCGCTACCAGTGCCCGCCTTCCTCACGACAGTTCGCTGGCTTGCCGTCGGAGGAAGTCGCTGGTCGATCGGGGCGTGATCCCGCGCTCGCGCAGTGGCGTGTCGTCCCAGGTCGCTTCCACCGTGTCCTGGTGGAGACCGGCCGCGAAGGCGGTGGCGAGTGCGTCATAGCGCCTGGCCAGGAGCCGGATCGCGAGGCGGGCGACCGGCCGCGGCATCCGTTGGATCTTCATCTTCCGGTGGGTGAGTTGCTCGGCGAGTGCGATGGCTTCGTTCTTGGTCATCGCCTCGGGACCACCGACGGTGAGCATGGCCGGCGGGTCGGGCTCGACCGCCACTGCGGCCATGAGCGCCGCGACGTCCTCGGTGGCGATCCAGCGCCGCGGGCTGTTCCCGTGGCCGATCACCGACACCTTGCCGGCCGCGATGTCAAAGCGACCAATGGGTGCCAGGTGGATGTCCTGGAAGGCATCGGACCGCACGATGACAGTCCGCATTGATGACGTTCCAAGACGCTTCTCGACCGCCAACTTGGCACGATCCATCGGCGCATTGATGGCGTCCTCGACCGGGAAGGAGATGTAGACGAATCTCTGCACGGCCGCCGACTCGGCCGCGTCAACCAGCGCAAGCATGCCGATCTCGTCGGTCTCCCGGATCGTTGGAGTGCGCGCTCCTGCCAGGATGCGGGCGATGGCTGCTGCCGTCGCGATGACGGTGTCCACCCCTTCGCAGGCGGCAGCCAGACTGGGCGGATCGGTGAGATCGCCGCGGACCACAGTCGCTCCCACCTCACGCAGCCCGGCGTCGTCGCTTCCGACCCGAACAAGGCACCGGACATCGTGTCCGTCGGCGCGCAGTAGGCGGACGATCCGTCCTCCCAAATCGCCCGTGGCACCAACGATGAGAAACACCTCGACCCCTCCTTGGACGCGAGGCTCCAAGAGGTCGGCCCCGCGGAATCAGTCGAACCGCTCACCATTATCGTCCGGGCCCGAACACGAGGGCGCAAGCGCCGAGGCTCTCCCATGCTGGCGCGAAACGCACGCCACATGACGCTGTCCGATGCGCTGTCATGCCGATGAGCGGAAGCGCCGATGGCTCGCTGATCTCGGCAGGGCGGCGTAGCGTTGGTATCCGTCTCGGTGGGAGGAGACGGCAATGGTCGCGGTGATCTGGGTCGTGCTGTTCCTGCTAGCGGTGGTCTGGTTCTCGTGGTTCCGCCGGACGCCGATATACCGGGCTCATCGGCGGATTGGTGTCGTGTCGGGTCAGTCCGGAGTCGGTGGCGTGCCAGGTCAGTCCGGAGTCGGTAACACCCCGACGTGGTACGGCGATCGGCACGTGCCGCCGCTTCTGCCTGAGCTGCGACCGGACGTAGACCAGGCGACCCCGCGTGTTCGGCGTTGGCGGATTGGGCGGAACCGGCGGCCTTCGGCCGCCTCGGCGTTACTGGCCGAACGCCGCGGCCGCGGATCGGTGAAGGTCTTGCTCAGCGAGCGGTCAATGCGGCGCGGTGCCGCCAAGCAACTCGCCGGCGCCAAGCGACTCCGGGTCGCACAGGACCCGAACACGCGCCGCGAGCTCAAACCCGAAGGGGTCACCGCCGATCGCATTCGTGCGCGCTCTGTAGGCAGATACCTAAGACGCTTCTTCACGCCGAGTGAATACCCGCATGGACGAGTCGCCGGAAGACTGGCGTGCGTCTACTTTGCATTGACGGTGCTCGTGATCATCAGCGCGGTCCTGGAGGGCAATGGGGACGGTGCCTTTACGGTGGACCTCGCATTCGTGGCCACCTTGCCTCTGAGCCTCGGTCTGCTGGTCGGCCAGGACGATAGCCCGTGGATGCTGGCGGCCTTAGCCGTCTGCGCCCTCGTCAATGCGTTCGTGTTCTGGGTGGTTTTCCGGGGCGACCCCGCATAGAACTGACGATGCCCTCGTGGCACTCCGAGCGCATTGGCCGAGCATTCCGTGGTGCGCCACTCCGTCGAGACCGAGCCCCGCCAAGCCTCGCTATAACGCCGCGTGCGGGCCGATCCAGGTAGTGACCTGGTCAGGTGAGCGCAACCACGGTGGTCTCAGCCTTCCCGCTGGTGCCGCTCAGTACGTGCGTTTCCGCCGGGATCCGGTGCGATTCTCAACCTGAGTCCCTGCGCGCATCCAGGCCGGTCCTTCCTCGGCAACCCGGCGCATCAGACCCTTGGTAGCGCCGCGGTGCGCGATGGCTGCGGGGAGCAGTGCAACCCGGCCAGGTCCCTGGCGGACCTGAGCAAGTTGGTGACATCGGTCCGGGTGCGCCCCGGGGCGTCGTTCCAGCGCGTCAGGTCAAGGAGGCGCATCGTGCGGACCGGTGGCGAAGGGCACAGGACAGCGGGTGGTTCGGGGTCGTCGCGGAGGGCGTGCCAGGTGAGGTCCAAGGTGCGTCGGACCAGTTGGGTCGCGGCTTGGTCCGGGCCGCCGGCGGCGAGGACGATGGAACCGGCCAGACAGGCGCCGGTGACCGGGTACACGTAGACCTGTTTCACCTGGTGGGCCGTGAGCAGGCGTTCACCTTGGGGTGTGGCGACGGCGAACCAGGCGTTTTGGACCCAGCCACTGCCGACGACCGCGGCTGCGTCCGACAGCAGGTCGTCGATCGCGCGGAGCTCGGCCAGCCGTGCGGCGACGGCGTCGCACCGGGCTAACCGTCGGCGTTCGCCACGGGAGGGTGGGGTGGGCACGCTGGTGGAGCAAGGTGGCAAGCTCACCAATGAGCCCATCAGCAATCTCCGCCGCTCGAGAACCGTGTGACTCCACTGTGACTCGGGACCCGGATCTAGACAACGGCCGCGTCGTACGGATTTGGCAGCGCTGAAGGCCAGCGAACGTGGAACACGTGGGGCCCGTCGGTGCCGAACACGACCCTGGTCGGGTACTCCTTCATCAGTGACGAGTGGGCGGACCAGCCGACCTGCCAAAGAACAAGGCGCCGTAGTGCCCACACGCAACAAGAGAGACGAGGCGATTGCCGACCACAGGCGCGAGCAGGAATCATCAGTTCACCCGTCGCCCGCCACGTCATCCCTCAGACCCGGGGCCCGGACTCCCAGGCGCACGCCGTAAGCGATCACCGCGATCAGCACGAGAACCTCACCAACCCCGGCGACCAGCCCGAAGATCGCCGATGGTCACCGACAGCTTGTGGGGGTCAACCCCAATGAACACCTTCGCCATGCCGCACCGCCTTCGTCGTAACCGATGAGAATCGCGAGGCGGGAAGGCTGGTATGAGCTAGGCACTCCGAGTTGCTCGTTCGCCGCGAGCCGGCTGCCCCGTCAGGCCTCGAGGTAGTTCGACAGCTCGATGAGATTCCGGTCCGGGTCGCGGATGTAGAGACTTGTGATGGCACCCCGCGCACCAGTGCGCGAAACCGGCCCCTCTTCTACGGCGACCCCGCTGGCAGCCAAGTCGGCCAGGACAACCTCCAGCGGGTCGTCAGCGATCAGGCACAGGTCCGCACTTCCGGGTGTCGGGTTCGCGGCCTTGGGCTCGAACTCCCGCCCGCGCTGATGCAGATTGATCTTGCTCGATCCGAACGTGAGTGCCTTGCGGCCCGAGCCGAAGGTCACCTCTGTCATGCCGAGCACGTCGACGTAGAAGCCGATGGTGCGTTCGATGTCGTCGACCGTGAGAACCAGGTGATCGATGCGGTCAATGTGCACTCAGTCGACCCTAGTGCTCGAAGGGAACACGGCTGCGTGGCGTGTGCAAGGTCTGGCTAGCAGCCACGTTCAGGTCTGCCGCGACAGATGGGCATCGGCCCGCCCGGACGCAGTCATCTGCCGAGATGAGCGCGTCATCCGCCGAGCGTCGGCCGCGGCCGTCTCATCCGTCCGTCGTGGTGACGTCGTCGGCCAGGACTGGGGCTCTCCAGGTGCTCAGGCAGAAGGGGTGTCCGACCGGGTCGGCGTAGACGAGGCAGTGATCGGAGTTCGGCTGGAAGTCGAAGCGTCTGGCGCCTGCCGCGAGGACGCGTGCCTGGGTGGCGTCGAGGTCGTCGACGAAGAACTCGAGGTGCATGTGCATCGGTGGGTCACCTCGGGGCCACACCGGGGGACGGAAGTCGTCAACCTGCTGAAATCCCAGTGAGCCGTTGGGGCCGTCGACGACCGCCCAGTGAGCGCTGCCTCTCGCGACTCCGCGGGTGATCTCGGCATAGAACGTGGCCAACTCCAGCGCGTCGGGGGCGTTGACAGTAGTTGCAGCGAGGCTGATCTCGTCCGACATCAGCCGACCCACTGAGCCTGGTAGACCGGTGTGAGCTCGGTCCAGCGCTCGCGCCAGGCTGACGGCTCGTCCTTGATCGATCGGGCGAGATCCTCCAGGTGGGCCTGCCAGCCGGCCGCGTGGAAGGGGAGGTGGTACAGAGGCAGGCCGCGCTCCTCGATCACGAGGCGAGTGCGCCTGTCAGCCTCGCTGAGCCACGCCTCGATCTGCGCCTCGTCCTGCGTCCCGGGCTCCATGGTGAGCAGCAGATGACGCGGAGCCTCGCACACCTCAATCCGCCCCGGGCCCGTCCATGAGCTGGTGAAGGTGGCATGGATCAAGCCGCCGACCCGGAGGTCACCAGACACCTCCGCGATCCACCGGGCCAGCCGTTCAGGAGCCGTGCATGCCTCCCAGAGATCATCGATGTGGGTGTCATAGAGTTCCTCCACCCGGACGGCACCGCGCTCGTCATCCAGTGCCCGCATGGTCCCGATGGTCTCGGTCGTGGTCATCTCTTGGTCTTCTTTCCTCGTGCGATCTCGGTATGCAAGGCATCGAGCCGGTTGCGCCACAGCGCTCGGTAGGAGTCAAGCCACTCGTCGACCTCCACGAGCGCCTCTGGTCGCAAGCTATAGATGCGCCGCTGCGCATCTCGCCGTGCCTCGACCAAGCCCGCATCACGCAGCACCCGTAGGTGCCGGGAGACCCCGGGCCGAGCGATCGGCAACGCCTCGGCCAGCTCGCCGGCCGAAGCGGGATGCTCACGCAGGATTTCGAGCAGGGCGCGTCGACTCGGGTCCGCCAGCGCCTGCAACACGGTGTCCATCGCCGAGGAATGTACCCTGTAGGGTACGTAACAGCAAGGGTACGCAAGGATCAACGCACTCTGGCCAGTCGAGCATCGAGGTTGTGCTGGTCGCCGTGTTTGTCGGCTACTTCGTGATCGACGGCAACGAACTCTCGCAGCGTCCGCTCGTGCGATGAGGTACGTCATTCCGCCGGCTGCCGGGGCGGCTCGAAGGCAACTCATGCCGCTGCCAGCGCCGGTTCCTAGGGTGAGACGCACGCTCATCGGTGTGAGTGCGTGAAACCGCCCGGCTGACGCTGATCCCGGCCGCAGGTCAGGCTGCGCGGGAGACCGAGTTCCGGCGGCGGCGACGTCGACCCCGTGGCTGAGCTCGGTCGCTCGTCCCCGCCGGCGTCCGGCGTTCTTGGGACGAGCGGCGCTGGGCAGCGTTGCGTCTGCCGCGGCCAGCACCGGTGCCACCACCATTGGCTGGCCTGGATCTGGATCCGGGGCCGCTCGGTCCCTGGTCGATGCTGACGGTGAGGTGGCGATCGCCGGGGGCGAGATCGGCCAGGATCGGGTGGTGAGCCCCGTCGATGCGGGTGGTGGTGGGCTTGATGCCCGCAGCTCGGACCAGCGCGCGTACGTCGCGCACCTGGTCAGAGGTCATCAGGGTGACGACTGTGCCTGCGTTGCCCGCTCGTGCCGTCCTTCCAGAACGGTGCAGGTAGGCCTTGTGCTCGGCCGGCGGATCGGCGTGCACGACGAGCGCGACGTCGTCGACGTGAATGCCGCGCGCGGCGATGTCGGTGGCCACGAGGGCCGCCGCCCTGCCCGCGTGGAAGGCCTCCATGTTGCGGGTGCGGGCTCCTTGGCCGAGGTTGCCGTGCAGCTCCACGGCGGCCACACCGCTGCGGTTGAGCTGACGCGCGAGCGCCTTGGCGCCGTGCTTGGTGCGCGTGAACACCACTGTGCGCCCGGGGGCGCTTGCCAGGTCGACCAGCACCGAGAGTCGGTGCTCGCGCTCCACGTGCAGCACGTGGTGGGACATGGTGCCCACCCGCGACTGAGACGGGTCCGCCTCGTGGGTCACCGGCTCGTGGAGGAACTCCTTCACAAGTGCGTCGACCTGTCGGTCGAGAGTGGCGGAGAACAGCAGTCGCTGGCTCCGCCTGGGTGTGCGGCCCAGGAGCCGGCGTACCGCGGGCAGGAACCCGAGATCGGCCAGGTGGTCGGCCTCGTCGAGCACGGTGACGAGAACGTCGTCCAAGGTGCAGTGCCCTTGACCGATCAGATCCTCGAGGCGACCCGGGCACGCAAGGACGATGTCGACGCCGCGGCGCAGCGCGTTGACCTGAGGTTGCTGGCCGACGCCCCCGAACACGGTGCGCGTCGTCAGGCCCGCCGTACGGGCAAGGGGGGCGAGCGCCTGCTCGATCTGGCCGACCAGCTCACGGGTGGGAGCCAGGACCAGGGCGCGCGGTGCACCTCGTCGCGGGCCTGGCCCGTCGGCCAGGCGAGCGACCAGAGGCAAGAGGAAGGCGTAGGTCTTGCCGGAGCCGGTGCGGCCGCGGCCGAGGACGTCGCGTCCGGCCAGCGCGTCGGGCAGGGTCGCAGCTTGGATCGCAGTGGGTGTGTGGATGCCCTGCCTGTTCAGGACAGCCGACAGGCGCGCTGGCACGCCGAGGGATTCAAAGGTTGTCAAGGAAACGCCATCTGTCTGGGTGTCTCACCGACAGCCGGTTCCGAGTGCTTCGGTCGGCTTCGCACGGAGCAGCTTCAACTGCTACGACGTGCGGACAGCTCGCGGCGAGAGCTCGACGGGCTGATGCGAACAGCCTAGCCGAGAACGCCTCCCGAACCGGCATCCTCGCAACCTCGCGCCGCGGCCCCGGGGCGTCACTCGGGTTCTGCCCGTGTCATACCGCGACCGCGAGTTCTTGGGGCGCGTGGGTTGCTTCCGTCGGCGGTGGCGCAGGCCGGGGCACTCCGGATCCAGGCTCAGTTGGCGCGGCGGGCACGCAGCACACTGTCGTCCGGGTGCTGAGCGGCGGTGGCCGAGCCCGGCGGTCGGGGACGTTTGACGTTGACCTCGATCTTCCAACCGCAGGCGTCTTCGAGCACCGCGGCGAAGTCACCGTTGTGCAGGTACGCGTCGGGGTCGTAGGGCTGGTGCTGGTGGCGGGGGTCGTGCATCGCCTCGAGGTCGTGGCTGATGATGATCAGGGTGCCCCCGGGGGCGACCGCGTCGAGGATGTTGTGGACGCCGCGAAGGTCGGGCGTCCGCGGGATCGACGCGTAGCTGGCCGAGACGAGGTCGAACCCGCCACGGACGAACGGCTCCCACCCGTTCGCGTCGGCCTGGTGACAGCTGACGGGCAGACCACGCCGGGTCGCTTCTGCGCGGATGCGTTCGAGGGCGTTCGAGGAGATGTCGCTCGCGGTCACGCTCCAGCCCTGCTCGGCGAGCCAGAGCGCATCGCCTCCTTCGCCGGCACCGACATCCAGGGCACGCCCGGTCGTGAGGTCGGTTGCCTCCATGACGAGCGATCCGTTCGGGTTGCCGCTCCACATCGGCTCGCCGGCGTAGCGGTGGTTCCAGTCCGCGGCCGCGCCGGAGGGGCGTGCGGCGGCGAGCACGTCCTCTTCGGCCAGGCTGAACGCGACGATCCCGCCGACCCGGCTGCCGTGCGCTGCGGCCTGGAGCACCTGGTGGCTCGGGTCGGTGATGTTCCCGACGGCGTAGACACCCTCGATCTGGGTGGCGCCCATGTCATCGACGGCGACCACGTCGCCAAGACCGGAAGGATGTGGTTGCGGGCGCAGTCCCAAGGAGACGAACGGCTCGGCCCGAGCGCGGAAGCGTGGGCCGACGGCCACCGCGTCGGCGTCGAGGCGTGATCCGTCCTCCAGCTCGACCGCGGTGAGCCGGCCGTCTACCCCCAGGAGAAGGCGACGGACGGTCGCCTTCCTGACCTCCACGCCGGCGGCGCGCAGGGTGTCGACCTCGCCTGGGTCGGCCTCGACCCCCTGGTGAAGGAGCACGGTGAGACGTTCGGTGAGCTGGCGGAACAGCGCAGCAGTATGCAGACCCATCGGGTTCGTGACGACCTGTACGACGCGTTGGTCGCGGACCTCGTAGCCGTGACAGAAGGGGCAGTGGATGACCGCGCCACCCCACTGGTCGGCCAGGCCCTCGATGTCGGGCAGCTGGTCGGCAAGGCCTGTAGCAACCACGACCCGGCGAGCGTTGAGGACGTGTCCGGCAGCGAGCTCGACGACAAAACGCTCGCCGTCCCGCGTCACCTGAACCACCCGACCAGACAGGACCTCGCCGCCGTAGCTGCGGACCTCTGCACGTCCGGCGGTCGTGAGCTCTGCCGGCGGGTGCCCGTCCCGGCCGAGGAAGCTGTGCATGTGCGCGGCCGGGGCGTTGCGTGGCTCACCGGAGTCGATCACGATCACCGACCGGCGCTGACGGCCGAGCTGAAGGGCCGCCGCGAGGCCGGCCGCCGATCCGCCGACGACGGCGACGTCACAGTGCCGGACGACGGTGGTGGTATCTGGGTGGCTCATGCGGGCGATGGTAGAGGCCTCTCCCAGAATGTGCCAAACTTCTTGCAGAATACGCAAGAAGGAGAGTCCATGACCGAACCCGTCGACGTCGAGCACATCGTGCGGAGGCGCCTGCGAAGCCTGCGCACCACGCTCGGCCTGTCGCTGGAGGATCTCGCGGCGCGCACCAACCTGAGCCCGTCCACGATCAGCCGCGTCGAGACCGGCAAGCGCAGCATCAGCCTCGACATCCTGCTGCCGTTGGCTGCCGGACTGCAGGTCGGCCTGGATGCGCTGCTCGACGTGAGTACCGACGACGACGTCGTGATCCGCCCGAGCCCGAGTCGGGCCGCAGGCCGCACGACCTGGGTACTCAGCCGGCCGGGCGGCAGCCGGGTGGCAGTGAAGATGCGCCTCGAGCCCACGCGCACCCGGGTGGAGCAACGCGTCCACCCCGGCCACGACTGGCTGTTCGTCCTGTCGGGGCGCATCCGACTCCTCCTCGGTGAGCGCGAGGTCACGGTGGAGACCGGCGAAGCAGCGGAGTTCGCCACCATGACGCCACACGCCTTCGCCGCGATCGACCATCCTGCCGAGCTCTTGATGATCTTCGATCGCGACGGCGCCACCGCCCACGTCCACCGCGGCAAGGGGTGATCCGTCGCGGCGACTGCTCCGGCGACCTGACGGGCCGACAGCGAGACCGAGTTCAGGTTCCGGTTCAGGTCCGCCGCAGTCCCGCGCGGACCGCACGGGGCAAACCGGCGACGACCAGGTCGTAGGAGTCCTCGATCAGTTCGCGCACGACGTCGTCCTCGACCGAGCCGTCGAGGTCAACGGTGTTCCAGTGCCGCTTGTTCTGGTGGTAGCCGGGTCGGATCCCGGCGTACGCCCCGCGCAGCTCGAGCGCTCGACCAGGGTCGCATTTCAGGTTGATGGACCCGGGGCCCTCAACGAGCGGAACCAGGGCGAACATCTTCCCGCCGACCTTGATCACCGCGACCTCGTCGCCGAACGGGTAGGTCTCCTCGGCCGCCGGCAGATCGAGGCAGATCGCCAGGACATCCTCGAGAGTCATGGACCCAGTGTGGTGTCTGCACGACTGTTGCCTTTTGAAGTCGGCGCGCCTATCGGCCGGGCTCGACGCGACCCGGGCAGGTGCCTTCTTCATGTGGCGGTCCGCGTTGTACGCCCACCAGCTCCGGCGATGGATCGGGTTCAGCAGCGGAGGTGGCTCTACGACTCGGCCTCTGTCACAGACCGGGGCGGGCGAGGAGGGCGATCCGTTGCTCGTAGTGGTCGAACGGCGGAACCGTCAGGGACGGGTCCTTGGCCGCGTCGTCCCAACGGCGGAGGCGGACCGCGTCGTCGGCGTAGGGCTCGGCCTCGAAGTCGGCGACCTCCTGGTCGGTCATCGGGCCGCCCTGCACCTCCAGTGTGTACCTCGATGCCGGGGAGAGGAGCCCGGCGTAGGCGGGGTCGAGGGCGCAGAGGTAGCGCTTGGCGGCCACGTGCAGGCGGATCGGCTCGGTGACGGCGGGGTCGAACCAGTGGGCGAGCCACGCGGCGGCGACGTGGCTGTGCCGGTTGTCGGTGCCGCCCATCAGCTCGGCCCCGGTCAGCGGTCCGGTGAAGTGGCCGACGTCGTGCAGCAGGGCCGCGACCACCAGCTCCGGTGACGCACCCGCGCTCTCGGCGAGAGCCGCGGCTTGGAGCATGTGCTGGGCCTGGGTGACCTCCTCCCCCAGGTAGTCGGCGGTACCCGGGCCGTCGAACAGCTCACGCAGCCGTGCGAATGCGAGCTGCCCCTGGAGCACCTTGTGCCGGCTGGCGATGGTGTCCAGGTCGGCGTAGCAGCCCTGCAGATGGCGTTCGCCCGAGTCCGCGAAGCCGGTGCGGGCATGCAGCAGCCGGGTGTTGTCGAAGACGACGCAGTCACCGGGGCCGAGCCGGAACGTGACCATCAGCTCGGGGCGGGTCACGATCTCGGCGAAGCGCCGGTAGGCGGTGTAGAACGCAGCGATCTGGTCAGGAGGCAGCCGCAGCGGTTGCATCGAACGGTTGTTGAACCGGATCTCACGGATCCGGCCGGCCGGGTCGAGGCCGATCATCGGCTGGGTGGTGACCAGCTCGGTGCCGCCGTCTGCGAACCGGAAGGTCACCAGGGTGCGAGACAAGAGGTCGAAGGCGTCGGGCTCCTCCGCGCGCAGCAACGCCGCGGCGTGGAAGCCGTCGACGAGTCCGGACTCGCCACCGTCGACGGCGTTGGACAGACAGTGCAGCAGCTGCACCGTGGGCACCGGGTCACGGTAGGGGTTGTCGGTGTGCGGTGCGATCGCCAGACCGGTGAAGGCCAGATTGTTGGGCGTCGCCTCGACGCGAACGTCGAAGAGCTCGCCGTAGTTGGTCTCGCGGACGAACCCGAACTCCGACGCGACGTCCAGCACGGTCCCCGGTACGGCGGGAACCCCGTGCAACAGGGTGAACCCGGTCCTCATCACCGCGTGCAGGCAGTCGGCACGGTGCTCGGGATCGGACAGGAAGCGAGCCCAGTCGTGCTCCGGCGCGTCGGTCGACCCCCAGAGCCGTTTGGCGTCCTCGCATCGGTCGTCGGGTCCGTGCTGGGCCTCGAGGAACGCCGGATCGAACCGGCTGACGTGCCCGTCGCTGTAGGTGACCGTCGTTCCCGACACGTTCGTCACGGTCAAGTCCGGCGGCAGGTCGGTGATGCCGAACAGCTTCTGCCCGTTGCGCGGATCCCGGCACTCGGCGCACGGGCAGTTGTCGCGGAGCCAGATGGGCGGCTGAGTGATGGCGCCGGCCCTCAGGTCGGTTTCGGAGGCAGTCATGTCAGTCCTCGGATCAGCGTGTTCTGGTGGACGGAGTTGTGAACCGTGAAGGCGACGGCCTCGCCCACGTAGCGATCCTCCGACCACTCCAGGGCCGCGCCGTCGGGGTCGGTGGTACGTCGCCACTCGCGCAGAAGGGGCGCTCGCGGCCGGATGTCGAGCAGCCGAGCGTCCTCGGCGGTGGCGACGACGGCACCGAGGGTGTGAGCAGCATTCGCGAAGACCACGCCCAGCTCCTGCAAACGCTGGGTGATCGACTCACTCTCGGCGTTCATGCTCGCGACGAGGGCTCCGATGTGCTCGGGATACGCCGTACGCTCGATCATCACCGGCCGCCCTGACAGGAGCCTCACCCGGGTCAAGTGGTAGATCCGGTCGGTGTCGAGCTGCTCGGCCTCGGTCGGGGACGCCTCGCGACGGACCAGCGCCACGACACGGCCACCCGGGCGCTCTCCCATGGCCCGCGCCCACTCCGAGAAGCTGCGCAGCTCGTTGAACCCCTGGAGCCGCTGCCGAGCCAGGACGAGCCGGCGAGCACCCCGGCGGGTCGAGACGAGCCCCTCCGACGCCAAAGTCGCCAGTGCCTGCCGGACCGTGCCGCGGGCCACGCCGTAGGACCGCGCGAGCTCACTCTCGGAGGGCAGACGAGCGCCCGGTGGGTAGTCGCCGGCCTCCACAGCAGCACGGACCTCGGCTGCCACCTGTCGATAGGCGATGGACATGTCTAGACACGTTAGTACATGTCTAGACAGGTGTCGATCGCTCGTGGGGCACGAGCAGGTCAACGCTGCAGGCGGGAGATGCCCTCGGCGAGCGACTGGTCGTCCAGCCGGCCGATGACGCGGTCCACGACATTGCCGGAGGCGTCCACGAAGAGGGTGTTCGGCACGCCCTGGAGTCGCAGCCGGAGCGGGAGGTCGCCGTGGGAGTCGAAGACCTGGGCGTAGCCGATGCCGTGCTTCGTCAGGAAGGACTGCGCAGCCGAGCGCGAGTCCTTCACGTCGACGCCCAGGAACTGGACGCGATCTCCCAGCCGGTGGTGCGCGCGTTCGAGCATCGGCATCTCCTCCCGGCACGGCGCGCACCAGGAGGCCCAGATGTTGATGATCTCCGGCTTCCCGTGCAGGCGTGAGATCGCCACCGTGCCGGGTCCGGTCAAGCAGTCGAGGGTGAGCCGAGGGAGTTCCGAGACCTCGCGTCCCTGACCGCGAGGGCAGGGGGCGGTGTCCGCGGTGGTGGGCACCCCGTCCGGCGGGGCCGGCGAGCTGGAGCACGCGCCCAACGTGAGCGCTGCAGCGACCAGGGAACCGGCGAGCAGTAGCGCGACCGGCAGCTTCCGGACCCGCGTAGCGCTCAGCGGACTCCTCATCGGCGTTACCTCGGCCTTCCCATCGGGGTTGTCCTTCGTCTGGGAGCCTGCCGCCTCCCGGACGTTCGAACCAGGGCCGGATGGCGTCCGACGTGACTACACTGCTGAGGTTCGGTCTCGGGAGGATGTGGGGTGGCCATGTCATGACCCGCGACAGGGTGCTCGTGGTCGACGACGAGCCGGGGGTACTGCACTTCGTCTCTCGTGCGCTGCGCGCCGAGGGGGTCGAGGTGGACACGGCCGACCACGGAGAAGAGGGCTACCGCCTGGCGGTGGAGCACAGCTACAGCCTGGTCATCCTCGACCTGGTGATGCCGGGCACGGACGGGATGTCCGTGCTCAAGCGGCTCCTGCGCCGCAAGCCCGAGCAGGCGATCCTGGTTCTGTCGTGCCTGACCGACACCAGCTCGAAGGTCCGGGCCCTGGACGAGGGTGCCGTCGACTACCTCGGCAAGCCGTTCGCGCTCAACGAGCTGCTCGCCCGCGTGCGGGCCCGGATGCGCGAGCGGGCGACGACCGAGACCCTCACCCTGAGCGCACGCGACTTCGTCCTCGACCCGGTCCGGCACGAGGCGAAGCTCGGCACCCGGACGGTGCTCCTCACCCGGCGGGAGTCGACCTTGCTCGCCGAGCTCGTGCGGCACGCCGGCGAGAGCGTCTCGAAGCAGCGGCTGCTGTCCGAGGTGTGGGGGTACGACTTCGACCCCGAGACGAACGTCGTCGACGTCTACGTACGACGCCTCCGCAAGAAGCTGGGCCCGGAGGTCGTCTCCACCGTCCGCGGAGTGGGGTATGGCGTCGACCTCTGACGGCCGGGCCCGGGAATCCCGGCTGCGCACGCTGTGGAGCGCCCACCAGGTCGAGTTCTGGTGGTGGGTCTTCGTCGGGGTCAACGCCTGGGGCATCCTCATGCTACGGGAGTGGGCGACCGTGCCCTTCCACTTCATCTGGATCGGCTTGTCCCTGATCTACGGCTGGCGGGTGTGGTCGATCCGCGCGACCGCCGCAGCCCTCGGGGTGATCGTCGTGGTCACCGGCGCCACCCTGCTGGCCGACGTGATCAGCGGCAACCAGGCGGCCGACGAGCTCACCGAGATCCCCTTGATGTCCGCGGTCTTCATCGCGATGGTCTTCTACGTCCGACGCAGCGCCGGCGCCCAGCGGGAGACCGAACGGATGTCCGAGCACAACCTGGCTCTGCTCGAGGAGAGCCGGCGTCTGGTCCAGGACGCCTCGCACGTGCTGCGCACGCCGTTGACGATCGCGCTCGGGCATGCCGAGCTCCTGCAGCGCACCACCTCGGACCCCGACGCGGCCGAGGACGCGCAGGTGGTGGTGGACGAGCTGCACCGGCTCAAGAAGACGACCGACCGCCTCCTGGAGCTGGCCAAGAGCGAGCAGCCCGACTTCCTGTACCCGGTCGAGACCTCCCTGGGCCACCTGGTCACGACCACGGTGACCCGCTGGACCGGGGCGCACGCCGAGGTGCAGCTCGGTCCGGTGGAGGACACCGTCGCGTGGGTCGACCCGGATCGGGTCGCGGAGGCCCTCGACGAGGTGATCGGCAACGCCATCGTGCACACCCCGTCGGGTACGCCGATCTCGGTGTCCGCCCACCGCGAGGACGGGCATCACGTGGTCGCCGTGTCCGACCGCGGTCCGGGGGTGCCGGACGCGGCACTGCCCGGGATCTTCGACCGGTTCGCACACAGCACGGAGTCGGACCATCGCGGCGTCGGCCTCGGCCTGGCCATCGTCCAGGCGATCTGCGAGCGCCACGGTGGTACAGCGAGGGTCCGGGCGCGCCCCGGCGGCGGCTCGGTGTTCGAGCTCCGGCTGCCGGCGACGAACGAGGTGACCGCGAACGGCGTACTCCCGGACGCGACGGTCGCCACCGACGGGGTCCTCGTCACCGGGCCCGCCGAGGGGTCGGCAGGCTGACCCGACCGTCGAGGTGGGTGTAGCGGTCGCGCATGAAGTGGTTCGGCGCCCACATCCGGGACTGCAGCACCTCGTGCGTCGCGGGGTCGAGGTACAAGGTGAACCACACCGACTCGGGATCCTTCCCGTGCCCACCGAACGTGCTGACGACGGTCACCCGCCGGCCGCCGACATGGGCGGTGCCGAGGACGTGCGCGTCGACCAGCGGCCGGAACGGGTACCACGGGTAGTAGGGCACCGGGGCCAGCTCGCCGCGTGTCTCCAGGCGCCACCGGGCGTGACCCACGCGCTGGTACAGGCGCCGGCCGAGCCACAGCGTGGCGTGTACCCCGTTCCCGAACCGGGTGCGCACGAACAGCCGGTGGGGGCGCTGGTAGACGTAGTGGGTGTCGAAGCCGGCGAGCCGCTCGGCGGCCAGGTAGGAACGCAGACCGTCCATGCGCAGCGAGGCGGAGCGGACGAGACCGGCGGCGTCGGTCGCCGGCAGTCGCGGCAGTCGGTACCTGGCCGTTCCCTGTGCGGACACCTGGACGGCCAGACGCTGCCGGCCGGTGAGCCTGACCGCCCCGGTCCGGCATCGCAACCCGCAGGAGCTCAGCTCCACCGAGTGGCCGGCGACCTCGACCCGCGCCTTGGTGGTGCGCGTGGCGGGAGTGGCCAGGTAGACGGTCAAAGTGTTCCGGCCGGGCCGCGCGGGATGCACGGTGAGCCCGACCATCACCTTGCCCGCGCGGCCGCCCATGGTGAGGTCGCCCGGTCGCGGGAAGGCACTGCCCGCGGTCTCCACCAGGGTGGTCTGGGTCTGCGCCGCCTCGGCAGCGTCCTCGGCTGCCTCGCGGGCCTCCTTCGGCACGACCGGGAACGCCGCCAGCGCCGCTGCCGCAGCGATCACGACGACGGCCAGGAGCGCCTCACCGCGCAGGTGCTCCCGCGTGCGCCGCCAGGCCAGCCATGACAACGGCAGCATCGCTGCCACCGCTATGGACTTGGCTACGAGCGTCAGCCCGTACGACGTGTGGAGCACCGGCTGGGGACTGCCGAGCAGCTGGTAGGCCTGGACTCCACCCAGCACCACCGATGCCGCGAACGCCCAGGGTGCGACGCGCGAGAAGCCGGCCAGCGCGTCTCGGCCGACCTGTGGCCATGAGGCTCGGACCCGGAGCAGGGCCAGCGCCAGGATGCCCCCCACCCAGACGCCCGCCGCGGCGAGGTGGGCGGCGTTCACGGTCATGCCCTGCCATGCCGGCTCGACGTCCGCTCCGTGGCCGGCGACGGCGACCGAGCCGATGATCCCGGCCAGGACGAGGACGGAGAAGCGCCGGCGCCACGCGGCGAGCACGAGCAGCGCGGCCTCGAGCGCCAGCCGCGCGATCCGGGCCCGGCCGGTGAGGCCGTTGCCCAGGTAGTCGGCGGCCCCTCGGGCGGACAGCCCGGAGCCGGCGACCGCGACCTCCGCACCGATGACGAGGACTCCGGCGACGAGGAGGGCGGCGGCGACGGGGACGTGCGGTTGGAGCAGCGCCACCCGCCTGGTGGTCAGGTCGAGGAGGGCCACACCGCAGGCAAGGAGCAGCAGGGCGTACTCGATCCCGCGGAGGACCGAGAGCCCGACGTCCCCGTCGGTCGCACCAGGTGCGGTCACGGCCGATCCGGTCACCGCGGCACCCACGCCGAAGCGGAAGGAGCCCTCGATGGTGTGGCCGTCGACCTCGCTGACGGTCTTCCAGCCGACCCGGTACACACCGTGCTCGTCACTGGGCTCGTCACTGTGCTCGCCGCTGTGCTCGTCGCTGTGCTCGTCGCTGTGCTCGTCACTGTGCTCGCCGCCGGCGAGGCGCACGTGCATGGACTTGCCGGACACCGTCGAGGTGTACGTCGCGCCCGAGGGCGAGGTCACCGTTGCCCGGGAGAGACTCGGCACCAACGGTTCATCGAACCCCAGGGTGACCTCGGACGGGGCATGCCTGAGCTCGGCGCCCGGCTCGGGGTCG
>JAICSC010000185.1 GCA_025937085.1 Nocardioides sp. | reverse complement strand
GTCGAAGAGCTTCCCGTCGAACCAGTCGAACCCGCTCCTGGCCGTCTTCTCCGCCTTGGCCCCCAGACCCAGGTCGTAGCCGTTCGAGATGGTGCCCAGCCCACCGGAGGGCCTCTTGGTCCTCGGCTTGGTGGCGTCGATGGCGATCGTGAGGGTCGTCGAGGTCTTCGTGCACGTGATCGTGTGCCGCTTCCCGTCGGCCAGCGACTTGGCGCCGGCGACAGCCAGGTTCGCGCGCTTACCCTTGGACAGGACGGAGTTGAACACGCACCGCGCCTTCGCCTTCCCGCTGCCGTTCTTGATCTCGAGCTTGTAGTCCCCGCCCTTCCCGCCGGCGAGGCCCTTGCGGAGGACGTCGTAGGTCTCGTGCTTCCTCGGAGGGTCGGTCATGCTCAGCGTCACACCCCACGAGAAGTCTCCGGAACCGGGGTTGAGGCTGGAATCGTTCGGGACGATCACCCGCGAGCTCTTCCCGTTGAACGTGTAGCCACTGCCGTTGCCGACCACGTGGTGGTTGGTGCCGTCGTTGCCGTGGCCCGACGAGTCCCGGGCGGTGCGGCTGCCGATCTCATCCAGCTTCCAGTGAGCCCGGTAGCCCGGGGCGGCCGCCGCATGTGGAACCCCCAGCACCACCGCGGCAACTGCGGCGCACACCACGGCGCCCGAACGCATGAGCATGATCTGTCCCCTTCGTCCCACAGACACCCGGACGACGTCGGCCCTGGGATTCCGGGGCCGGTACGTCGGGCATCCGCTGTGTCGTCGATCGAATCGCTGAAGAAGTTCCTCCCGTGTGAACTCAGCTACGGCCGGTGCCTGGTGCGGCAGCGGATCGTGGGCACGCGAGGAGCGACCCCGATTCGCCTCGACGCCATCGACGCCATCGACGCCATCGACTCGGCGTCGTCCAGCGTCGACCTACGATCACGACCCGGTCGCCACCCAGGCGTCGAAGAGCTCGCCGTCGAACCAGTCGAACCCGCTCTTGGCGGTCGGCTCCGCCTTGGCCCCCAGCGCGAGGTCGTAGGTGTTCGAGACGGTTCCCAGTCCACCGGAGATCGTCTTGGTGTTCGGCTTGGCGGAGTCGACGGTGACCGTGATGGCGTTCGAGGTCTTGGCACACGTGATCGTGTGCTGCCTCCCGTCGGCGAGCCTCGTGGCGCCGGTGACGGCGATGTTGGCGCGCTTGCCGTTGGCCAGGACGGAGTTGAACACGCAACGTGCCTTCCCCCTGCCGCTGGCACTGGTGATCTCGAGCTTGTAGTCGCCGCCCTTCACGCCGGCCAGGCCCTTGCGCAGGACGTCGTAGGTCTCCCCGGACGATGGCGCCTCGGTCATGCTCAGCGTGACGCCCCACGAGAAGTCCCCGGACCCGGAGTTGAGGCTCGGGTCGTTCGGGACGACCACCCGTGAGCTGGTGCCGTTGAAGACGTACCCACTGCCGTCGCCGTCCACGTTGCGGTTGTCGCCGTCGTTGCCGTTGCCCGACGAGTCGAAGGCGGTGCTGCTGCCGATCTCGTCGAGTGTCCAGTGCGCCTGGTAGCTCGGATCGGCCATCGCATGTGGTGCCCCCAGCACCACCGCGGCCACCGCAGCGCCGAGCACCGCACACGCACGTATGAGCATGGACTGTCCCCCCTCGTCCCACCGCCGCCCGGACGACGTGAGCCCTCGGTTTTCCGCGGACTGTACGCCTCGTGCTCCGACCTGTCGTCGATCGGATGGTTGAAGAAAATCTTCCCCTGGCCGAGGCGGGTGAGGGTCACCTAGTGGTGCTCGACCAGGGGCTCGGCCCAGGGCTTATTGCCCGTGGCCGTGCCCGTGGCCGTTACCCGGCCCGTTGTCGCCGCCGTGGTGATGGTGGTGCTTCGGAGGGACGTACGGCGTGCCGTCGGAGCGGTAGATCGTCACCGTCGTGCCGCTGGGCACCTGGGCGCCACCGCCGGGGCTGGTGTAGGCCACCGTGTCCTTCGGGTAGCCCGAGTCGCGGTAGCCGCCGTCGGTGACGGTGAAGCCGGCCTGCTTGATCTGCTGCGCCGCCTGGTCGTAGGGAAGGCCACCCACGTCGGGAACGGTGGTCAGCACTCCGTTGACCTCGTTGCCGTTCGGCGGGGTGAACGTCGCGTCGGGCAGCCACTGCTGGATCACGCGCATCGCGTCGTACCACATCGGGCCGGCGGTGGTGGAGCCGTGCGCGGTGGGGACGTACGAGCCCGCGAGCAGCTGGCCGTTCAGCGTCACCCAGTGCCCGAGCCGGTTGGCGCCGGCGATCATCGAGGCGGTGGCCAGGTTGGGCGTGTAGCCCATGTACCACACCGACATGTTGTCGTTGTTCGTTCCGGTCTTGGCCGCGGACTCCTGGTTCAGGATCAGGTTCGCGCCGAAGCCGGTCGGCGACTGCACACCCCGGAGCACGTCGTTCACGGCGTCGGCGACGGGCGCTGCGATGACCTGCTGGCACTGCTGCGGGTAGGCCTTGAGCTGGTGGCCGTCGGAGTCGTCGATCGAGGTCACCGGGCGCGGGTCGCAGTGCAGGCCGCGGGCCGCGAACGTGGCGTACGCGTCGGCGAGCTCGAGCGGGCTCACCGAGGCGACACCCAGCGTGAACGACGGCACCATCTCTCGCGCCTTGTCGTGGAGCGGGATGCCCATCTTCTGCGCGAGGTGGTACGGCTCGCACAGCCCGGTCTGCAGCTCGAGCTTGGCGAAGAACGTGTTCACCGACTCCTGGGTGCCGCGATAGAGGTCCATCGTCCCCGAGATGGTGGAGGTGTGAACCTGCCAGGTGTCGGTGCTGGTGAAGTGCTGGCCGCCGCAGACGCGGTACTGGCTCATCGGGACGTTGACCACCGCCGGCGCGGAGATCTTCTCGGTGAGCGGGATGCCCTGCTGGATCGCTGACGCGAGCACGAAAGCCTTGAACGTCGAGCCGGGCTGGAAGCCGGCGGAGTCGCCGTACTTCTGGGGGACGACGTAGTTGAGGAAGGTCTGCCCCGCGGCCGCGTCGCGACCCATCGGCCGCGACTGCGCCAGGGCCTTCACGTCACCGGTGCCCGGCTCGATCATCGCCAGCGCGCCGATCGCCTGGTCCTTCGCGAACACGTGGTGGCGTACGGAGTTGTCCGCGGCCCGCTGGAACCGGGTGTCGATCGTGGTGTGGATCGTCAGCCCGCCGGTGTAGAGGAGCTTCTTGCGGGCGTTCATGGTCTTGCCGAGGGCCGGGTCGTGCTCGAGGTAGTTGACGACGTAGTCGCAGAAGAACGGGGCACTGGAGTTGATGCACCCGTTCGGTGTGGCCACGGGGTGGAGGCCCAGCGGCTTCTTCTTCAGACGGTCCGCCTTGTGCTGGGAGATGACGTGCAGCTGGGCCAACCGGTCGAGGACGACGTTACGACGCTGCATCCCGCGGTCGGGGTTGCGCAGCGGGTCGTACCCGCTGGGGTTCTTCACCAGACCGGCGAGGGTCGCGCCCTGGAGCCAGGTCAGGTCCTTGGCGTTGGTGCCGAAGTAGTGGCGGGCCGCCGCCTGCACGCCGTATGCACCGTCGCCGAAGTAGGCGATGTTGAGGTAGCGCTCGAGGATCCAGTCCTTGGAGTAGTGCTGCTCGAAGGCGATCGCGTAGCGCAGCTCGGTGAGCTTGCGGGCGTAGGTGTCGGCGGTCGCCGCCTTCCGCTCCTTCTTGGTCTTCGCCTGGGAGAGCAGCGTCATCTTGACCATCTGCTGGGTGATCGACGAACCACCCTGCACGACGCCGCCGCTGGACTGGTTGGTGATCAGGGCGCGCAGGGTGCCCTTCAGGTCGAGGGCCCCGTGCTGGTAGAAGCGGTAGTCCTCGATCGCCACGATCGACTTGACCATCTTCCGCGAGATCTGGCTGAGCGGGACGTTGATGCGGTTCTCGTCGTACAGGGTGGCGACGGTCTGGCCCGCCGGGTCGACGATCTTGGTCTGTTGGGCCAGCGGCTGCGTGCGGAGCTGGGCCGGCAGCGACTCCACCGTGTGCGACAGCGACTTGGAGGCGATCCCGAGCACCCCCGCGAAGGGGATCGCCAGGCCCGCCACGACCACGCCCATCACGACCGCCACGATGGCCATCACGCCCAGGTGGGAGGCGACGCGAGACGCGGGAAGACGCTCCTCGGGGGGCAAGGACATGCTGATCAGACTACGTGAGGGCCCCCGAAGTTGCTCATTCCCGACCCCCGGTTACTAGTCCGATGGGACTAGGGCGTTCGACCCGGATTGGTCTGTACCGGGAAGTCCTCGAGTCTTTACCTTGGTGCTTCGACTGAAACATTCGTCCGGGCGGGTGGCTTCATGGGGAAGCGTCAGTCATCTGACGATCGTGGGGACGTCATTATGTGGAATCAAGATTGGGCTGCCCAGGCCGCGTGCCGGGGTCAGCAACCCGACCAGCTGTTCGTCCGTGGTGCCGAGCAGAACAAGGCCAAGCAGGTCTGCGGTGCGTGCCCTGTGCGTACCGAGTGCCTCGCCGAGGCTCTCGACAACCAGATCGAGTGGGGCGTCTGGGGCGGGATGACCGAACGCGAGCGCCGAGCCCTGCTGCGGCGTCGTCCGAACGCATCATGGCGAGCCGTTCTCGAACAGGCCCGCGAGAAGCACACCGGTGTCGTCGTCAACGCCTGAGCCGCGCTGACGAAGACACCGTCGTAGCACAGCGACAGCTGTCGGGCCACAGGCGTCAGGTCGGCCGCTCCCCCGCCAAGAGCGCGCCGACCTGACGCAGCCCATCCAGGTCGTGCACGTCGCCGGCGAGCGCCGGTACGACGGCTGTCGGTACCTGTGGGTGCGCCGCCTCGAAGCGGCGCCGCAGCCGCGCTTCGCGCTCCACGATCCGGACCCGGTCCGCGTGCAGCCGCAGCAGGCCTGCGGTGAGCGAGTCCGCGTCGCCCTTGCGCAGCCGCTGCGCCGCCGCCATCGCCTCCTCCGCCGAGACCTCGCCCAGCGGCTGAGGACTCGCCCGGTTGACCACCAGTCCCGCCAGCGGCATCTCGTCCTCGCTGAGCCGCTCGACGAAGTACGCCGCCTCCCGCAGTGCGTCGTCCTCCGGGGCCGCCACGACCAGGAACGCCGTCCCGTCCGCCTGGAGCAGCTCGAAGGTCTTCTGCGCGCGCTGCCGGAAACCGCCGAAGAGCGTGTCGAACGCCGCCACGAAGGTCTGCATGTCACGCAGCACCTGGGCACCGAGGACCTTGGTGAGCGCGTTCGTCACCATCCCGAGGCCGGCCGACATCAGCCGGGCGGGACCCTTCGCGGGGGCGAGGAGCAGCCGGATGAACCGTCCGTCGAGAAAGCTCGACAACCGCTCGGGTGCGTCGAGGAAGTCCAGCGCCGAGCGGGAGGGCGGGGTGTCGACGACGATCAGGTCGTAGGTGCCGTCGCGCCGCGAGTCGGCGTAGATCTGCCCGAGCTTCTCCATGGCCATGTACTCCTGGGTGCCCGCGAACGAGCTGGAGAGCGCGACGTAGAACGGGTTCTCCAGGATCTGGCGGGCCTTCTCCGGGCTGGCCTGGCTCGTGACCACCTCGTCGAAGGTGCGCTTCATGTCGAGCATCATCGCGTCGAGCGAGCCTTTGCCCCTCGAGCTCCCCGAGTCCCCGACCCCCTTCACCGGTCGAGGCGTGTTGTCGAGTGCCTCGATCCCCATCGACTGCGCCAGTCTCCGCGCCGGGTCGATCGTCAGCACGACCACGTTGCGGCCGCGCTCGGCCGCGCGGAGCGCCAAGGCCGCCGACGTCGTGGTCTTGCCGACCCCGCCGGAGCCGCAGCACACGATGATCCCGGTGTGCGGGTCGTCGAGCAGCCCGTCGACATCCAGGGTCCGGCCCCCGCGGAGCGACTGGGGACCGACCCGCGACCGGGTCCTCATGCCGGGTCCTTCATGCCAGGCCCTGGTCGCGCAGCATGCCGGCGAGCTCGTACAGACCACCGAGGTCGACGCCACCCACGAGCCGGGGCAGCTCGTACGTCGGCAGTCCGAGCTCGTCGACGAGGGCACCCTGGGCGTCCTCGAGAGCCCGGCGCTCGGCATGGTCCCGCGCCTCCGTGAGCAGACCCATGACCAGCTCGGCGTCGCCGGTGAGTCCGCCCCGGTTGAGGTCGGCGGCGACCTTGCGCTTGGTCACCTTCCCGGCGCGCACCGCGGTGAGGTCGTCGTCGTCCAGGTCGCGGGGCCGCACCTGGTTCACCACCACTCCGCCCACCGGCAGACCGTGCTCGCGGAGCTCGGCGATCCCGTCGGTGATCTCCTGCACCGGCATCTCCTCGAGCACGGTCACCAGGTGTACCGCAGTGCGGTCGGAACCGAACAGCGTCGTCACCGAGTCGGCCTGGCTCTTGATCGGTCCCATCCGGGCGAGCCCGGCCAGCTCCTGGTTGACCCCGAGGAACGCCGCGATCCTGCCCGTCGGTGGGGCGTCGAGCACGACGGCGTCGTAGGAGATGGCCTTCTTGTTGCGCGCGTTGCGCTTGGTCGCCTCGTAGACCTTCCCGGTCAGCAGCACGTCCCGGACGCCGGGAGCGATGGTGGTCGCGAACTCGACGACGCCGAAACGGTCCAGCGCCTTCCCCGCCCGGCCGAGCTTGTAGTACATCGAGAGGTACTCGAGCAACGCCGACTCCGGGTCGATGTGCAGGGCGTGGACGATGCCCCCACGCCGACCGTCCGGGCCGGGCAGGCCGGTGGCGATCCGGCGTTCGGCGTACGGCAGTGGCTCGACGTCGAACATCCGGGCGATGCCCTGGCGACCCTCCACCTCACAGAGGAGGACGTTCTGCTCGGTAGCCGCCAGGCCCAGGGCCAGCGATGCGGCGACGGTGGACTTCCCGGTCCCGCCCTTCCCCGTGACGATGTGCAGGCGGACCTGCGGGAAGTCGCGGCTCGGCACGCGAACGAGCCTAGATGACTAGTCCGGCACGCCGGCTCAGCCGTATCGGGGTTGCGGGCTTGCGCGCGAGCGCGCTGCGCCGTTCGCTGCGGTCGTCCGCTGGTGGTCGGTCCGGCTTGCGCGCGAGCGCGCTGCGCCGTTCGCTGCGGTCGTCC
>JAICSC010000348.1 GCA_025937085.1 Nocardioides sp. | reverse complement strand
CAGTCGACGCCGGCCGCGGTGTACAGCGCCTTGAGCTCGTCGTCGGACTTGAACGTCCCGTCGTCGTTGGCCGCCTTGCTCCACGGCACGTTCGACGCCGTGGGGATGTGGCCCGCGCGCTGGGCCTGCTCCTGCGGAAGGTGAGCCGGGGCCATCAGCCGACCGGCGTACTCGTCGGGCGAGCGGACGTCGACCAGGTTCTTCACGCCGATCGCCTCGACGACCTCGTCGCGGAAGGCCCGGATGGACCTGTCCTGGTCGCCGGCGGTGTACGACGTGGTCTCGCGCTGGGGCAGCTCGTCGGTCAGCTCGCGGCTGTCGAGCTCCCACTTCTTCCGGCCGCCGTCGAGGAGCTTGACGTCCTGGTGGCCGTAGAGCTTGAAGTACCAGTACGCGTAGGCGGCGAACCAGTTGTTGTTGCCGCCGTACAGCACGACGGTGTCGTCGTCCGCGACCCCGCGCGAGGACAGCAGCGCCTCGAACTGCGTGCGGTTCACGAAGTCACGGCGTACCTGGTCCTGGAGGTCGGTGGTCCAGTCCAGCTTGATCGCGCCCTTGATGTGCCCCTTGTCGTAGGCGGCGGTGTCCTCATCGACCTCGACGAGGACGACCTTCGGGTCGTCGAGATGGTCCTCCACCCACTGGGCGGTGACGAGTGCGGTGTCGCGGCTCATAGTTTCTACCTTTCTGTACGCCGGGTGCCGGCGTGGAGTCGATTTGGCGGATGGTCAGCGGGCTCTTGCCCGTTGGAGGATCAGGTACATCTCGCAGCCCAGGCACAGGCCGAAGACCGCGTTGAGCAGGGCCGCCACCAGTGCCAGGCCGACCGCGACCAACGCGACGGCTGTCGCGCCGACCGCGAGCAGGACCAGCCCCACCCCGGCGAAGGCCAGCCCGAGCGCCTGGGCGAACCGTGGCGGCCTCGGGTCTTCCGGCTCAGCCGGTGGCGGGAGCAGCGGACGGACGGCGGTGCGGAACACCACGGCGTACGGCGTGTGCTGGACGCCCCGGACGGCGCCGACCGCGAAGACGACGGTCTGTGCGGCGAGCAGTGCGACCGCGACCGGATGCGGCGTGACGAGCACCAGCGCCAGCACCACCGAGGTGAGCGTCGCGGCGACTCGTGGGCCGCGCGGGTCGATGCCGGCGGAGACCGGATGGTGTGTGGTGACGGTGGACATGACTCTCCTGACGAACGGGACGGGAAGGGAGTCCCGCTGGGGCCGCCGGTCGAGTGGAACAACGGGGCCGTGTCGTGCGGGACGCGTCAGGACATCCGACACAGCGACGAACGGACGCGGCAGTGGTCGACAGCGCGCCGCCGCGTCAGATGCGTCGAGGACATGACCCGAACTGTAGGCGCGAGCGGTTGCGGCCAACCACCGCTCGTCCTGAAATGTGAGACTGCGATCCACATGTTGGACATCACGTCAGGCTCCCCTCGAGCGCCGACACGACCTGTGCGCGCCGCGGCGCCCCGGTCGCCCGGGTCAGCTCGCGGCCGTCGGCATCGAGGACGAGCGTGGTCGGCGTCCGGAGTACGCCGAGAGCACGCACCATGTCGAGGTGCTGCTCGGCGTCGACCTCGACGTGGGCCACGCCGGGCACGATCCCCGCGACGTCGGCCAGGGTCCGGCGGGTGGCCCGGCACGGCGCGCAGAACGCCGAGGAGAACTGCAGCAGGGTGGCGCGCTCGCCGCGCTGCCCGTCGTACGCCGTCCCCGCCAGCACGCTCGGACCCAAAGGTGATTGAGGTTCCTCCGGTGGTTGAGGAGCGAGCTCTGCGAGCGTCTCGAAACCCACCCGCGAGGACGCCCGCACCCGGCGCGTCCCGCGGAACACCCCGTTGGTCAATGCCCGCCAGGTGCCCAACGCGACCGCCACCACGATGGCGGCGACCAGCACCCAGGCTCCGGGGGTCATATCAGGACAACCCCGCGACGACGCGCGGAATTCCGCTCATAGTCTGGAGTCGTGCGCGTGGTGGTGCTCGGAGCGGGCGGGATCGGCGGGACCATCGGTGCTCGGCTCCACCAGGCGGGGTACGACGTCGCGCTGATCGCGCGCGGGGCTCACGGTGAGGCGATCCGTGGGCGTGGCCTGACGTTCGTCACCCCGGAGGAGCGGGTGACGCTGCGGATCCCGGCGTACTCGCACCCCCGCGAGCTCAGCTGGCGTGACGACGACGTCGTCGTACTCGCCGCGAAGAGCCAGGACACCGAGGCGGCCGCGCGCGACCTGGCCGGCGCGGCCGGACAGGTGCCCGTCGTCTCCGCCCAGAACGGCGTGGCCAACGAGCGCACCCTGGCCCGGTGGTTCGACGGAGTGCACGGGATGTGCGTGATGATGCCGACCGCGCACCTCGAGCCCGGCGTCGTCCAGGCACACTCCGTGGCGGCCACCGGCATCCTCGACCTCGGCCGCTACCCCGGCGGGACCGACGCGGTCGACGAGGAGGTCGCGGCAGCGCTGCGGGCCTCGCGGTTCGAGTGCGTGGCCAGGCCCGACATCATGCGGTGGAAGTACCGCAAGCTGCTCACCAACCTCGGCAACGCCGTCCAGGCCCTGTGCGGCGCCGGGTTCCACAGCGACGACGCGGGCGGCGAGGTGCTCGCGCGACTCCATGCCGAGGCCGACGCCGTGCTGGCGGCGGCCGGCATCGACCCGGTGACCGAGGCCGAGGACGACGAACGCCGGGGCGACCACCTGCAGCTGCGCGAGATCTCGGGCGAGACCCGGGCGGGTGGCTCGACCTGGCAGAGCCTGGCCCGCGGGGCCGGCGTAGAGACCGACTTCCTGAACGGCGAGATCGCCCTCCTCGGCCGCCTGTACGGGATCCCGACTCCGGCCAACGCCGGTCTCCAGGCCCTGATGACGCAGGCAGCAGCACGCGGTGCCGCCCCGGGCTCGATGAGCGCCGCGGAGCTGCGTGCGGCGTTGAGCGGCTGACCGGGCCGGGCCACGACGCTCAGCCGCCGACGCTCAGCCGCCGGTCGCTCAGCCGCCCGCGAAGGGCGGCAGGAACTCCACGGTCTGCCCCGGCGGCACGAGCACGGTGTCCGGCGCACGCGACTTCACCGGCTGGTCCCCCACCAGGACCGAGCAGGCCTCGAGCACCCCGGGCAGCCGGGTGCCGGGATGCAGCGCCGCCGCCCGTCGTACGACGTCACTCAGCGTGAGCGGACCGGAGACCGGCAGGTCGTCGGTCTCGGTGCCGGCGGCCGCGCGTGCGGAGGCCCAGTACCGCACCGTGATCGGGGCGATCTCGTCCTTCGCGTCGTCGCCGGGTCGGGCATCCATGCCCGATATCCTTGCGCATCGGGTCTCGACCGGCGCGACCGCCGGCGGAGGAGGTGACGGCGTTGAGCACGCTGCTGTTGCTCACCAGCGCCCTCCAGCCGAGCGCCGAGGTGCTGCCCGGCCTGGCGCTGCTCGGTCACCACGTCAAGATCCTGCCCGCCGAGGGCAGTGCGCTGGTCGACGCCCCCCAGGCCGACCTGATCCTGGTCGACGGACGGCAGGAGCTCGCCCACGCGCGCGACCTGTGCCGGCTGCTGCGGACGACCGGCACGGACTG
>JAICSC010000123.1 GCA_025937085.1 Nocardioides sp. | reverse complement strand
TGTCCTCGACCCCGGCCCAGCTACGCCAGGTGTAGGTCGCCGCGTCCTGGCCGCGGTCGGTGTCGGCGAGATGCATCAGCGCCCACTGGACCGCCAGCGTCAGCAGGTTCGCTTCCTCCCGGTCGGCCGTCCTCCGGCTTGTGCGCGCGGCAGCCAGCACCCCGGCCGCCGACTCCGGCTGCGCCTGGGGTGCTGCTTCTGCTGCTGCCTTCGTGCTCATACCAGTATTGGACCACGGGCCACCGACAGCCACCCCGCCCGAACCCGGGTTCTCCACAACACAGGGCCCAACTTTCTCGAAGAGTTTCGGAGGAGCCTTTCGCCGCGGCGCCGCGGTTCTGGGCAGTCGGTGCGATCCTGGGCAGTCTCGACACCACCACCCCGACCATCGGTGGTTTCGTGACGGTCGCTGGGCGACCTCCTCAACCACCGGAGGGGCCGTGGTGTCGACCGGCGATTCCAACGACGCGCTCGCCCGACGTACCGCGGTGTGTCGAGAACGTTGCCAGGCAACCTCCTCGACACCCGAGCACAGCGCGCCAGCTCAACCGGTGGCCCTCGACCAGTGGCCCTCGACCAGTGGCCCTCGACCAGTGGCCCTGCGCGCCGGCGAGGTCAGCGCTCGGGTTCCAGTCGGGTCGCCGGGGCCACGTCGTGCGGATAGGTACGCCGCCCGACCACCAGCGCCACCGCCGAGGCGCCGACGAGGGCGACCACCGCCAGCAAGAAGGTGTCCCGCAATCCGGAGTGGCCGGTGAACACGGATGACGAGACGATCCCGAACACCAGAGGCGCGGAGGCGTCACCGAGGTCGCGCAGGAGGCTGCGCACCGCCTCCGCCCGGCCCCACAGGCTCGCCGGCATGATGTCGAGCCGGGCGGCGTCGAAGGGCGGGTTCGCCGCGCCCAGGCACCTGGCGGCCAGCCCGAGGAAGAGCTGGCCAGGCTCTGGCCGATCCCGTACTGACGCTTCTCGAACTCGACTGCGAAGCCCCTGATGCCGGAGAAGAAGAAGTAGCCGAGCGCGGAGGCGAGGATCAGGACCCGGTTGGTGCGCACCGACAGGACCCGTACGACCGCCTCCGGCAGCGACAGCTCGCCGTCATCGGGCGGACGACCTGCCGTCGTACGCGCCGACGAGGCACGACTCGGTTGCTACTAGGTTGGATCTCACCCGACCCCCGGAAGGACATCCCGTGAGCGACGACCTGACCCTGCTGGCGGACGAGTTCTGGGAGGCGACGCTGCGCTTCCAGCCGACGTACCGGCACATGCTCGGTGACTACCGCGACGTCGGCAGCTGGGAGCACGCCAGCCGGGAGGCTGAGGCCAGCCACGTCGCCGAGCTGCGTGACCTCGCGGCCCGGGTCGAGGCGGTGGACGAGGGGGCGCTCACCGACGATCAGCGGCTCACCCGCGACGTGCTGATCGCGTCCGCGACCACCACGGCAGACCTCACGGCGACGCCTCTGACCGGACTGGCCGCCAACCCGGTCAGCGGTCCGCAGCGCCAGTTGGCCCTCGTCCTCGGCCTGCTCTCGGTGCCCGACGAGAGCGTGGCCGCGCAGATGCCGGCCAAGCTCGATGGCGTCGGCGAGTACCTGCACGAGCTCGCCGTGCGCACCCGGGAGGCCACCGCCGTGGGGTGGGTGTCCCCGGAGTTCGCGGTCACCGAGACCCTCGACCAGCTCGACCGGCTGCTGACCACGCCACTCGAGGACGACTCGGTCGTCGCGGCCGTCAAGCTGCCCGACGGCGTCGACGCGGAGGAGGCCAGGAGCGAGCTGCGAGCTGTCGTGGAGCGCTCGGTCCGGCCCGGCTTCGAGGCGTTCCGCGACGCTCTCCGCGAGACGCTCCCGGATGCGCGTCCCGAGGAGCGCTGCGGGCTCTCCTGGCTCGACGGCGGTGACGAGGCGTACGCCGCGTCCTTGCGGTACTTCACCACCACCGACAAGTCCGCCCGGGAGATCCATGAGATCGGGCTCGCCCAGGTCGCCAAGCTGGCCGACGAGTACCGCGCCCTCGGCCCGGAGGTGGTCGGCACCGACGACCTGGCCGAGATCTTCGAGGCGATGCGGACCGACCCGAAGCTCCACTTCGAGCACGCCGACGAGCTGATCGAGCAGTCCAAGGTCGCGCTCGCCCGGGCCGAGGCCGCCATGGCCGACTGGTTCGAGGTGGTGCCGAAGGCGCCGTGTGCGGTCGAGGGCACGACCGTGGGCGCCAAGGCGTTCTACTTCGCGCCCGCGACCGACGGGTCCCGCGGCGGCACCTTCTTCGTCAACACCGAGGACGCCTCGTCATGGGGGCGCTTCGAGCTCGAGGCGATGGCCTTCCACGAGGGCGTTCCGGGCCACCACCTCCAGCTCGCGATCGCCTCCGAGCTGCCGGACTCGGTCCCGGAGTTCCGCAAGCACCTGCACAACTCGGCGTACGCCGAGGGCTGGGGGCTCTACAGCGAGCGGCTCTCCGACGAGATGGACCTCTACAGCGGGGCGATCGACCGGATGGGGATGTTCAGCGCCGACTCGATGCGTGCCTGCCGGCTGGTCGTCGACACCGGTCTCCACGCGCTCGGCTGGAGCCGGCAGCAGGCGATCGACTACATGGTCGCCAACTCGCCGCTGACCGAGGGCGTGTGCCGACCGGAGGTCGATCGGTACATCTGCCGGCCGGGCCAGGCGACGTCGTACATGGTCGGCCGGCTGGAGATCGAGCGGATCCGGCGCGAGGCCGAGCAGCGCCAGGGCGATCGCTTCGACGTACGCCGCTTCCACTCCGCGGTGCTCGACAGCGGCTCGCTGCCCCTCGGCGTCCTGGACAGGGTGGTCTCCACCCGGCTGCCCTGATCCACCGTCTATCGGTTGGAATCCGTGGGGATGCGGCGCCTAGGCTTGGCTCCCGCCCCGGGTCTCGGGGCACGTGTGGCTAGAAGACGTGTGGCTAGAAGAGAGACGAACGTGCCGACTGGCAAGGTGAAGTGGTTCG
Source organism: Nocardioides sp. (assembly GCA_025937085.1). GTDB lineage: Bacteria > Actinomycetota > Actinomycetes > Propionibacteriales > Nocardioidaceae > Nocardioides. The sequence goes on along the minus strand of JAICSC010000123.1, from coordinate 6,230 downwards.
ACGCCGAGAAGGGCTTCGGGTTCCTGTCGCAGGACGACGGGCCCGACGTCTACGTGCGCACCGAGGCCCTGCCCGAGGGCACGACGACCCTCAAGGCGGGCACCCGGGTCGAGTTCGGGATCGCCCAGGGGCGGCGCGGTGACCAGGCACTCCAGGTGCGTGTGCTGGACGCACCGGCCTCGGTGGTCCGCAACCAGTCGCACGCGCGCCGGAAGAAGCCCGAGGAGATGGTCCCGATCGTCGAGGACCTGATCCGCCTCCTCGACGGGGTCGGCGAGGCCTACCGGCACGGCCGCCACCCCGAGCGCTCCCAGGCCCGGCCGACGGCCAAGCTCCTTCGTGCACTGGCCGACGAGCTCGAGCTTTGAGCGCTGCCACTCGCGCGTCAGCGCGAGAGGCAGGTCAGCGAAAAGGTTGAGGAGCGGCCGGCTCTGACCCGAGCTTGCGAGGGACGGAGCGGCGCGTCTCGAAACCCGATCGGGAGACGCTGGGATCACGCCTGAGCCGGCGCAGACTCCGGCGTACGCCGCCTCGGGCTCGCCAGCACGAACAGCGACCACGCCACGAGCACCACGGCGGCGGTGATCATCCCGACCCGTGGGTTCAGGGGCAGCCCGATGCCGACGAAGCCGCCGGTCACCCAGGCCAGCTGAAGCGTGGTGTCGCTGCGAGCGAGCGCGCTCGTCCGCACGCGCTCGGGGACGTCCCGCTGGATCGTCGAGTCGAGCGACAGCTTCGCCAGGCACTGGGCGAGGCCGGCGATCAGACCGAGCAGGCAGAGCGAGAACAGGCCGTAGGCGAGTGCGGCGAAGATCGCCGCGGCGGCGTCCGCGAGCATGGCGAGGACGACGGTGACCTTCGGGTTCACCCGCTTCATCAGCGATCCCGCCGCGATGCCTGCGAAGTTGCCGATGCCTGCGGCGCCGATCACGGCGGCGAGCAGGAACTGCGGGGAATGGCCGGCGATGGGGTGGACCCGGAGCAGGAACGCCATGAAGAGGGTCAGGAACCCCGACAGCCAGCGGGGGCCGCAGTTCGCCCGGAGGGCGAAGGCCATCGACGGCGGGATGCGCACCTTCGTGCGACCCCGGCGGGCCCCCGCGCGGTCGGGCGCTTCGCTGGCCTCGCCGCTGAGGAAGCCCAGGTCGTCCTCGTCCTGTCGGGAGTCGACGCGCTTCGGTAGCCGGATCGCCAGGACGGTGGCGACGATGAAGACAACGAACGCGTAGCGCAGCGACCACGCCGGCCCGATTGCCGACGCACCCGCCGCGATGGGGGCGGAGATCGCCACTCCGACCATGCCGGCCATCGACATCCGTGCGTTCGCGGTGACCAGGGTGAGCCCCTCGGGCAGCAGCCGGGGTACGGCGGCGGCGCGGGCGACGTTGTACGCCTTCGAGCCGATGAGCACGCCGAGTGCTGCCGGAAACAGCCAGACCGAGGAGCTGTCCACGGAGCCCGCGAGCACCCACGTCAGGAACGCGCGCGCCGCCATCGTGGCGCCGATCGCCCACCGCCGGCCGTGGCTGAACCTGTCGAGGATCGGCCCGATCAGCGGTGCCACGACCGCGAACGGCAGGAGCGTCAGCGCGAGGAACAACGAGACCTGGCCGCGCGCCTCGCCGGTCGGGATCTGGAAGAACAGCGTCCCGGCCAGGGAGATCGCGACCGCGGCGTCGGCGGCGGCGTTCAGGGCGCCGAGCTCGATCAGCCGGCTCAGGCCGCTGCTGTCGGCACCCTCCGCCGCGGCGGCGCGACGTGCCGAGCGGAACGCGAAGCGACTGAACCGCCCCGTCCCGCGGGCGACCGACGCAAGGCCGCGCCCGGTCACCCGAGCCCCGGTGGTCATGGAGTCCATGGCCGTCCGGCGCTCGGACTCCTCGGGCGTGCTCACACCTCCATCCTGCCTGAGCGCTTTGCGGCAGGGACGACGATGTCGCCACCGCGCGGCTCCGGACGGCATCAGGCAGATGTCAGCGTGGTGCGGATCTCCACGCCGTTCACGAGCCGGCCGCCGGCCTCGCGGGCCGCGGCCTTGCACACCCTGACCCACATGTTGAGCTGGATCTCCTTGGCGAGCCGCAGACGCATGTAGAGCTCGCGCACCTTCCAGTCGGCTGCGCGAGCCCAGACCTCGATCTCGAACACCAGCGGATCGTCGTCGTAGGCGCGGAACTCGATCTGCCCGGCCTCGAGATGCCCGTCGAGCGTGGCCAGGCGCAGTCGGGTCGGCTCCGAGACCAGGACGCGCACGGGTCCGTTCCACGGCCCCGGCATGTCGACGACCAGGTCATCCCCCGGACGCAGCCGGCCTTCGACGGAGTCTGCCTGGTGGACACGTACGACCTCTTGGGGGACGAGGCGTCCGAAGTCCGTCGACACGGCGGTCATCAACGAGCCGGCATCACCGCGAGGATCGGCGATCCGAGCCCGGAACAGTCGGTGGATCAGCGGGCCGGAGCCGGACTCCCAGCCCTGGATCCCGTCGCTCGGAACCCCGGGTGGACGAGGTGGTGGCCGGCGTGACGCTGACTCCCAGGTCTGCGTGCGATGCAAGGGGGTCGTGTCCCACACGTAGCGCCAGGTGACCAACGCGATGCCGACGCCCCAACGCCACATCAGCGATCTCACAGGAAGCCGGGTCCTCGCCATCGAGCCTCCGTCCGGAGAGAGAGTCGTGCCCAGATGGGGTACCCGTACCCCTGAAGGCGATGCCGTCACGATGGCGTCACCAGGAGGGATGAGCAGATGGTGATCGAGATGCTTCGACGGGCGGGCCTGCGCAGTGCGTACCTCCACGGGATGTCCCTGGGATCGGTCGCCCTGTGCCTGGGCCTGTGGATCCGGGCCAAGACCGTCGACGAGAGCGAGCGGGGGAACGCCGAGCGTCGCGCGCTCTTCGTCGGGCTCTGGCCGCCGACGATCTGGTTGATCGGTGACTCGCTGCGACGGCGCGAGTGACGATCGGGCACCTGCTGGGTCGGGTCGACGAAGCTCCGTTGCTCCGGGCGCAGAGCAACCTGTCGGTGAACTTCCGACCGGAGGAGGTCGACGGCACGTGGCACCACGACCGGCAGCGCTGGCCGCTGGGCGACGAGGGGCCGGGTCCGCCCGAGCCCGACGGGCTGTGGGAGACCGCGTGCCGGCTGGTGGAGGCCTACGAGATGAGTGACCCGAGCACGATCAGGGCCGTGTACGCCTCGGCCTCCCCGTTGCCGGGGCGGGACCTGCTGCTGGAGGGGAGGTTCCTGCTGCTGAGGTTCTACATGGGCGTGCGGGTCACCGATGTCATCGACGAGCAGCGAGGCTACAAGCGCGTCTGGGGATGGGCCTACGAGACCCTGGAGGGGCACGTCGAACGAGGTCGGATGTCCTACGAGGTGGTCAAGGACGAGGAGTCGGGCCGGGTCGACCTGGTCATCACGGCCCACTCCCAGGGCGCACCGTCCCTCGGCCCGGTCACGACCTTGGGATGGGCGCTGTTCGGTCGGCGCACGCAGCTCCGGTTCTACCGTAGGTGCGGGCAACGGCTCGGCCGGCTGGCGCGGGAGCGCCGCGGCAGCAAGCGCCCGGTGCCCGAGCGGCGTACGGTCGACGGCCTGGTCCTGGCGCCCTCGGACGCCGTACGGCATCGACGCAGGCTGACCATCCGACGGCATCAGCCGGGATGACCACCTGGGCGAGTCCGGGAGCGATCTGACACGGCCGCCGCGATGGGTCATCATGGCGCCATGACCCCGAAGGCCGACGCGGCGGCGGTGACCGCCGTCGACGTGGCTCACGCCGCGCTGCTGCTCGAGGTCGACGCCGAGGACGTCGGTGACCACCTCGACGCCGAAGTCGAGGACGAGCGCGTCGTCACCCACCTGTTCGACTGCCGCCGACCCGGGTACGCCGGGTGGCGCTGGTCGGTGACGGTCGCCCGCGCGTCCCGGCAGAAGGACGTGACCGTCGACGAGATCGTGCTGATCCCGGGCGCCGAGGCGATCGTGGCGCCGACCTGGGTGCCCTACCGCGAACGCATCAAGCCCGGCGACCTCTCGCCGGGCGACCTGCTCCCGGTGTCCGACGACGACCCGCGGCTGGTCCCGACGTACTCCTTCGGCGACGACCCGCTGGACGTCGACGCGCGGGCACAGATCCGCACCGTCGCAGGCGACCTCGGCCTCGGCCGCATCCGGACCCTCTCGCTCGAGGGGCATGAGATCGCCGCGCAGCGCTGGTACGACAGTGACGCGGGTCCGGACGCGCCGCTGGCGCAGTCGGCGCCGGAGCCGTGCTCGACCTGCGGCTTCCTGGTCCGCATCTCGGGGTCCCTGGCGGAGTCGTTCGGGGTCTGCGCCAACGGAGATGCGAACGATGACGGCCGGGTCGTCGCCTTCGACCACGGCTGCGGCGCCCACTCCGAGGTGCGGCTGGCCAAGCGACACGAGCCACAGCCGCTGCCGGACCCGGTGGTCGACGAGCTCGCGGACGACCTCGAGGTCTTCTGATCCCTCAGGCTTCTCGGGTTTCTCGGGCTGTCCGGTCTGCCTCTTCGAGCGGTGCCGTACGGGCTCGCCTGCGCCGACGGCAGACCTCCAGCCCGAGCAGCCCCAGACCGCAGCCCGCCGCGCACGTCCAGAGCATCCAGCCGTGCCCGGCGTCCCGCAGCCGGCCGTAGAACGGGAGCAGGGCGACGAAGCCGACCACCCAGATCGCCACTCCGATCTGCACCGTCCGGACTCCATCCACGTCCAGGGGCTCGACGTTGGCGACCAGGAAGGTGCGGTTGCCGATCTCATGCGTCATCGGCTGGTCGTCGCGGAGCTCCACGCGCCCACTGTAGAAGGATCTCCCTCACCTTGCGCGCGGCGCTTCCGGCGGGGCCCGCCCTCTGGCATGCTGCCGCCGTGACGGATCAGCCTGAGGCCCAGAAGCCGGCCAGGACGCACCAACCCGATCGCACCAAGAGCGGACCGACGCCGCGCCGGGGAGCTCCAAGCGGGGCCCAGAGCGGACTCGACCGCTTCTTCAAGATCTCCGAGCGCGGCTCGACCCTGGAGCGCGAGCTCCGCGGCGGCGTGGTCACGTTCTTCACGATGGCCTACATCATCGTGCTCAACCCGCTGATCCTCGGTTTCGCCCCCGACCAGAACGGCCACTTCCTCGGCGGTGGCCCGGGCGACGGCTCCAACCTGCCGGTGATCGCCGCGGGCACAGCCCTCGTGGCCGGGGTCATGACGATCCTGATGGGCGTGGTCGCGAACTATCCGCTCGCCCTGGCCACCGGGCTCGGCCTGAACGCCTTCCTCGCGGTGTCGGTCGCCCAGCAGATGTCCTGGTCCGACGCCATGGGCCTGATCGTCCTCGAGGGTCTGGTCATCCTGGTCCTCGTCCTGACCGGGTTCCGGACCGCTGTCTTCCACGCGGTGCCCGCCCAGCTCAAGATCGCCATCTCGGTCGGGATCGGCCTGTTCATCGCGTTCATCGGCTTCGTCGACGCCGGGTTCGTACGGCGTACCCCGGATGCCGCGAAGACCACCGTCCCGGTCCAGCTCGGCACCGGCTTCTTCCTGCAGGGCTGGCCGGTGGTCGTGTTCGCGGTGGGCCTGGCCCTGGTCATCACGCTGTGGGTCAAGCGGGTCCGGGGCGCGATCCTCTTGGCGATCATCGCGACCACCATCCTGGCGATCATCGTCGAGAGCATCGGCGACTTCGGCTCCAGCGCCGACAACCCGAGCGGCGGCTGGGGCCTGAACGTGCCGAAGTGGCCGGACAAGATCGCCGACACGCCCCACTTCGACACCCTCGGCCACTTCAACATCTTCGGCTCGTTCGAGTCGGCCGGCGTCGTGACCGCCCTGCTGCTGGTCTTCACGCTGATGCTCGCCGACTTCTTCGACACGATGGGCACGATGACCGCGATCGGCGCCGAGGCCGGCCTGCTCGACGACGAGGGGATCCCGCCGAGCACCCAGCGGATCCTGGTCGTCGACTCCCTCGCGGCCGCGGCCGGCGGTGCCGCGGGTGTCTCGTCGAACACGTCGTACATCGAGTCCGCGTCGGGCGTCGGCGAGGGTGCCCGCACCGGGCTCGCGTCGGTGGTGACCGGAGTGCTGTTCCTGCTCTCGATCTTCCTGGCGCCGCTGGTGAGCGTGATCCCGAGCGAGGCGGCCGTCCCGGCCCTGGTGCTCGTCGGCTTCTTGATGATGCAGCAGGTCAAGGGGATCAGCTGGGACGACACCGAC